>NZ_JBHUDG010000015.1:0-295161 GCF_042678145.1 Pseudopedobacter beijingensis
TTTATCGATGATTCCCAACTTGACTCCGCGTTTTATGATTTAGCAACACAAAACTGGAAATTTATTGGGAATCATTTTTTAACAGCCAAAAGTTTAAACAACTCCTACTTTATTAAAGTTATCAAATCTCTCTTTATTAAATAAAGAGAGATTTGATAATCTGATTAAAAATACACTGCAATTGAAGTTGTTATTGATTGATTATCCTTACGCAACTTATTCTCCCTATTCACAAACAATACATTTTTATCTCTTAACCCTTTAATTTCTGTGCGCCAATATAAATTAGGTAATATTTTATAATCGACATTAAATGATGCTCCAAATATTTGGACTCCATCCGATTGATCTGTTGAGGCAATAACTCCACTTTCATCATTATAATACTCTCCTCTTGCTGTCATACTCAATTTATCTGTGAGTGCACATTTCATAATAAGAGCTGGGGCATACCAGATATCGTATTGATTTGTTTTTTTCTCTTTCTGTTGGATTCCTATATCAAAACCACCTATTAGGGTAAATTTATCGGTAAGCTGAAACTGCCCGTATAAATCATGAAAATATCTCATCTTTCGTATCTCTTCGGGAGCATCATTACCAATAAAAGAGCTACTATTCAGAGTAATTTTTTCATTAGGTTTAAAAACCAGTTGATGTCCAAATGCAGGTGTAGTATTTCCATCCTGTCTTTGAATGCGTTGCCACCCGTTTAACACTAATAACACCATCTGCCATTTTTTATCAGGAGTCACATAAGATAACCTGGTCCCTGTTTCAAAATAAGGTGAGTTTTCTGCCATGATACTTCTCGTTAAGGTAAAACAATCTGCTCCAACGGCACTCTCGAATCCAATGTGAGAGGGTAAAATACCTGCTTCTAACCATAAATTATGCTCTTTTGATAATTTTAAACTTATGTTTGCTTCGTAAACATTTTTTAAAACACCTTCCTCTCCGGCATAATTCGCATTCATATAGGAACCTACACCTAACCCCAAATTCATCTTTAGATTACCAGTATTATAAGTTGCTTTAATTACCCCCAAATTCAGACTTACTTCATTATTTCTATTATGACTGTAAATAAACCCGGGACGAGCATTATTTGTTGGATTATTGAAATCTTGCTGGTAGTATATTTCGGTATAACCGCTAATTGCCAGCTTATTTTCCTGAGCCAATACACTCCCTCCTGCTCCCAGCATTACTGCTGAAAACACAATTATTTTTTTCATGTTAATATATATTTAGATTATTTTACTTCTGTTCTTTTTCAGGATTTAAAGAGATTTCAATTTTTGCTAAAACTTTCTTAACCTCTATTCTTGTAACCATAACAATATATCCCAAAGCTATCTATCTGATTGAATAGCTGTTATTACTTAATTGATCAAGTGCCATGTTAAGTTTTAGAACATTAATTTTTTCGGGACCAAATATCCCCAGAAATGGTTTTTCTACATTATCATTAATAAGTTTTTCTAAGCTTGCCTCATTCAGGTTTCTTATTTTTGCAATTCTTTTTACCTGTACCCTAGCAGCCTGTACAGAAAAGTCAGGATCTAAACCACTGGCACTTGCCGTAATCATATCTACGGGTATTTCTGATTTTTTAATTCCAGGATTATGCAGCATAAAGGTGTCTATCCTTGACTGTACTTCATTCAGATATTCTTTATTAGAGGGCCCTTTATTACTACCCCCAGAACCTGAAGCGTTATAATCGACAGCAGATGGACGTGACCAAAAATACTTATCCTGTGTAAATGACTGTCCTACATTAAGATAATATTTCTTCTCTTTATCCTCTATGGTTTGACCTTTTCCTGATCCATCAGAAATCTGGGCTATTCCCCAAACAAGCATAGGATACAACACAGCCAAAAGCAGTATACTTAACAACGTTAGTTTAACCGCTGGTATAATATGTTTTTTCATTTTCTTTATATCGAATTTTTATTTGATTAAATAAATACGGTTATAATGACATCTATGACCTTGATTCCGACAAAGGGTACTAATACACCTCCAAGTCCAAAAATGAACAGATTACGCCTCAACAATGCTGATGCCCCAATTGGTTTATAAGGGACTCCTTTTAATGCCAATGGGATTAAAAACGGGATAATAATTGCATTGAAAATAACTGCCGATAAAATGGCACTTTCAGGAGAATGTAGATGCATTATATTCAAACTTTGCAATGCGGGGATTGCTGTTATAAACAACGCTGGAATAATTGCAAAATACTTAGCCACATCATTAGCTATACTAAAAGTTGTAAGTGTACCTCTGGTCATCAACAGTTGCTTACCTATTTCAACAATTTCTATCAATTTTGTAGGATCATTGTCCAAATCGACCATATTTCCAGCTTCCTTTGCTGCTTGTGTACCACTATTCATAGCTACACCTACATCTGCCTGTGCTAAAGCCGGAGCATCATTTGTTCCGTCTCCCATCATAGCTACCAACCTACCTTCTGCCTGCTCTTTTTTAATATAATTCATTTTATCCTCAGGCTTTGCCTCGGCAATAAAATCATCTACACCTGCCTTTTCTGCTATATACTTTGCTGTTAAAGGATTATCACCCGTAACCATAACTGTTTTTATTCCCATTTTACGAAGACGGTCAAAACGTTCCTGAATACCCGGTTTTATAATATCCTGTAATTCTATTACTCCTAAAACAGTTTCGTTTTCAGAAACGACCAATGGTGTTCCTCCATTTTGGGAAATATCGGTCACTTTGTCTTCTATTTCCATCGGGAAATTGTTGCCTGCTCTTAAGACCAACTGTCTGATTGCATCTGTTGCTCCTTTACGAATACTAACATGATTATAATCGACACCAGAACATCGTGTTTCTGCCGTAAAAGGAATAAATATTGGTTTATCCACACCATAATCAGATGGATTTACCCCTGCAAGATCAATAACTGATTTCCCCTCAGGTGTTTCATCTGCCATAGAGCTTAATACTGCGGCCTTAATAAATGTTTCTTCATCTATTCCTTTCGCTGGGTAAAACTGAGTGGCCTTGCGGTTACCGATGGTAATTGTACCGGTTTTATCTAATAGCAAAACGTCTATATCTCCTGCTGTTTCTACTGCACGACCGCTTTTGGTTATCACATTTGCTCTTAATGCCCTATCCATTCCTGCAATTCCTATTGCTGATAACAATCCGCCTATTGTTGTGGGAACAAGACATACAAATAATGAAATAAAGGAGGCTATAGTAATACTAACATTGGCATAATCTGCAAAAGGTTTCAGAGTTACGGTTACTATAATAAAAACCAACGTAAATCCTGCTAATAAAATAGTTAATGCAATTTCATTAGGTGTTTTTTGACGACTAGCCCCCTCTACCAAAGCTATCATCTTATCTAAGAAACTTTCTCCAGGTTGTGTGGTTACTTTTACTATAATTTTATCTGACAGTACTTTTGTTCCTCCTGTTACAGAGCTTTTATCTCCGCCCGCTTCGCGTATTACAGGTGCCGACTCTCCGGTTATGGCACTTTCATCTATAGTTGCCAACCCCTCTATAATTTCCCCGTCTGAAGGGATTATATCTCCTGTTACACATAAAAAGACATCATTTTTTTTAAGCATAGAAGAGCTAATCACAGATACATTATAATTACCACTATCCTCTTTCCTGAACTCTTCATTTCCAACATTTATTTTTTTTGCGGGTGTTTCTTCTCTTGTTTTTCTCAAGCTATCTGCCTGTGCTTTACCTCGTGCTTCTGCTATAGCTTCTGCAAAATTGGCAAATAACAAGGTTAACAACAGGATAAGAAACACTAAAAAATTGTATCCGAAACTTCCTTGAGAATTCTCTCCCAAAAGTATCCACAAACAGACAAGTAGCATTACAAATGTCCCTATCTCCACAGTAAACATTACTGGATTACGGAACATATCTTTGGGGTTCAGTTTCACAAACGATTGTTTCAATGCCTGCTGAACCATATTTTTTTGAAACAAAGATTTATTATTAATCATTTCTTTATGTTTTTCTATAATTTTTTAAACTCTCAGTCCCTCGCCTCTTTATTGTTTCATTGAAAAATATTCAGCTATGGGGCCTAATACCAATGAAGGGAAAAAGGATAAAGCAGCAACAATTGCTATCACTGCAAAAATCATTAGTCCAAATGTAGATGAGTCTGTTTTCAATGTACCATTACCTTCCGGGATATACTTTTTTTCGGCTAATAATCCTGCTATGGCCACTGGTCCTATAATCGGAATAAAACGCCCTAACAACAGCACTATCCCTGTCGAAATATTCCACCAAAGAGTATTATCTCCCAACCCCTCGAAACCACTACCATTATTCGCTGCTGCTGATGTATATTCATAAAGCATTTCACTAAACCCATGAAACTCAGGATTATTTAATGTAGCCGCCCCTTCACTGGGTAATGCTGCTGCCAACGCCGTACCTACTAATATTAAAAAGGGATGCGCCAATGCAACCAGCATAGCTATTTTCATTTCTCTGGCTTCTATCTTTTTACCCATAAATTCAGGTGTTCGTCCTACCATTAAACCACTAATAAAAGCAGCCAGAACAATGAACACAAAGAAATTTAATATTCCTGCTCCTACTCCTCCATAGAAAGCATTAATCATCATTGCTAAGAGTTCGTTCATTCCCGACAAAGGCATAGAACTATCATGCATTGAATTAATAGAACCTGTTGAAATTACTGTTGTTACAATACTCCAAAAGCCTGAAGCTGCTGCACCAATCCTAACTTCTTTACCTTCCATCGCTCCCAAAGAATTATCTATCCCCATAGCTGATATAAGAGGATTTCCTTGCATCTCCATGTTTACATTGGGAATAACCAGCAATAAAAAACCGATAGTCATAACCCCAAACATCATCCATGAAAACTTCCTTTTTCTGATGAAATAACCAAAAGCAAACACCATAGCCATGGGAATCAGGAACTGTCCAACCATTTCAACCATATTGGTCAAGTAAGTTGGGTTTTCTAACGGATGAGATCCGTTTGCTCCAAAAAAACCACCTCCGTTAGTCCCTACATGTTTTATAGGCACAAAGGCTGCAACTGGCCCCCGGCTTACCTGAACACTGTCCCCCTGTAAAGTGGTAATCGTGTCCTTTCCTTCAAAAGTCATTGGTGTTCCTTCAAACACCAATATTGCAGCTATTACCAATGAAATGGGTAATAAAATACGAGTACAGGACTTTAAAAAGTAATTGTAAAAATTACCTAGCTGAGTGGCAGATTTTTCTCTGAAAGCTTTGAACAAAACGACCGCTGCCGCCATACCCACTCCTGCCGTTACAAACTGCAGAAACATTAACCATATTTGCCCTAAATAACTAATACCTGTTTCGCCTGAATAATGCTGTAGATTACAGTTTACTAAAAAAGAAATGGTGGTATTAAATGCTAAATCTGCTGATTGGCTGGGATTTCCATCTGGATTAAGAGGTAAAATCCCCATATTCATCAATATTCCCATACTTATAAGAAACCATAACAGATTAATAGTAAGCAATACTACCAAATGTTGTTTCCAGTTCATCTCATAATCTGGATTTATACCCGATATCCTGTAGACCAAACGCTCTAAAGGATTAAGAACAGGATCTAGAAAGGTTCTTTCTCCTGCATATACTTTTGCGATGTATTTTCCTAAAGGTATTGCCAGCAACAGCGTTACCCCAAACATCGCTATAACTCCTAAAATTTCTGTATTCATGTTTTTTAATTAAATAATTGTTTAATACCCCACACCGAGGTGACTATAAGAAACACAATTACAATTCTTCCTATATCTCTAAAATCTTCTTTTAAATTTCTCATTTCATCAGGATGATTGATTTTAGATTCAGCAGATATATAAAAGAGTTTAAAATGAGTCCCAAAAAGATAAAGGATAATAACTTTTTTATTTTCTGCTTCTTATTGCTCTCCATCGGTGTTATTGCCGATTTAAAATTTTTCGGGGTTAACAAGTACATAGCCCATATAACCAAATACTCCAATTGCGATAACGAATAATACTATCATCTTTTTACTGTTTGAATAAAGTTGTTTTGTGTTAGATAAATTACTTTAAAGGGATTAGGTATTTTTGCGTAAAGCTGTAACCATTGCTTTGTGGAGCATCTTCTGCGGATACCTTCAAATGAACGAACAAAAAGATTTTCAATAATGTATCTGATATATTCGTTACCTCTTTGATATATCCATGCGATATACCTGATATGTCTGACAATTCTAACAAATTCTCCTTTTTCAAGTAAACCTCTTATCTGATTTATAACTGCCTGTATAATACCTGCAAAGTTTTTATGAGAAGATAACTGTTGTATTTCTTCACTAATTTCTTTGTGGTGTACGGCTATATACATTGCTGCCCGTTCTTCATTGATTTTCCGTTTTGGATTCATATTTTTTCAAATAATTTGATTAATGAAAAAAGGAGTGCGAAAAGTGCTACGCCTGTAATTATTAAAATTGCTGCTAACATCTTTTCTGATTTTGTATAATATTTACTTTCATAGAATTGATCGCTTCTCTACCAGTACTGTTAATTCCAAAAAAACAAACTGGTTCTTTTAATTGTGTCATTGCTTTTTGCATAGTTCTTTTTTCTCCATCATGCCAAACAATATTCCACAAAAGAAAGAGCCCATATTACACACTGATAATCAACAACTAACATAAAAACCAAAATAAAACACAACAAAAAAGCCTATCAAAATGATAGGCTCTTTCTCAAAATGAAAGTCTAAAAGCAATATTTACAATTTGTACTCCTCTATTTTTCGATATAATGTAGCTATACCTATTTCTAATAATCGGGCAGCTTCTGCTTTATTTCCGTTGGCATGAGCCAATATTTTTTGTATATGTAATTTTTCTGCATGCGCCAGAGAGTATGTAGATATTGATTCTGTTTTTAGATTTATATGTTGCATATCTAAAGGCAAAGTTTCTACATCTAATGTATCGGTAACTGCTAATATTACACTACGCTCTATCACATTTTTAAGTTCCCGAATATTTCCTCTCCATTCATTACTCTCTAATATGGCGATGTATTCATCCGACAAATACAGTTTCTTCTTTTTCAACTTCAATGCAAAAAACTGTGCATAATATTTTGCTAACGCTCCTATATCTTCTTTTCTTTCTCTTAAAGCGGGAAGGTGTATTGTAAATACCGAAAGCCTATAAAACAAATCATTCCTAAAATGTTCTTTATCTATTTCTTCTTCTAATTTTCTATTGGTTGCAGCTATAATCCGTACATTTACCTTTGTTGGTTTAGAATCTCCTACCCTCAGAAATTCTCCAGTTTCCAGAACTCTTAATATCTTAGCTTGTAACTCTAAAGCCATTTCACCTATCTCGTCTAAAAAAATGGTTCCTTTATGCGCTTCCTCAAACAGACCCTTTTGGTCTTTACTTGCTCCTGTAAAAGAACCTGCTTTATGTCCAAACAATTCGTTTTCAAGCAGGTCTTTACTAAATGCAGAACAATTGATAGCTACAAAACTTTGGGTTGCCCTATCACTTGCCTGATGTATTGCCTGTGCAAAAACTTCTTTTCCTGTACCTGTTTCTCCCGTCAATAATACAGTTGTGTCTGTAATAGCTACTTTCTTAGCCAACTCTATAGCCTTAAATAATAAATTTGATTTTCCTATAATCTTTGCGAAAGAATAACGTTCGCCTAGCTGTTTTTCTAACCGTTGTACTTTCTTTGCCAGGATAACTTTCTCACTCGCTTTATAGAGAAGTGGTATAATTTTATTATTATCATCACCTTTTGTGATATAATCGAAAGCCCCATTTTTTATAGCTTGCACTCCGTCCGGAATATTGCCATAAGCCGTTAACAGAACTACCTCAACCAAAGGAAACCTATCTTTTACAAGTTTTACTGCTTCTATGCCACTACCATCCGGAAGCTTTACATCGCATATTACCACATCTATATCCAACTGCTCCAATTTCTTTAATCCTGTTTTAATATCAGAAGCTTGAAATACTTCAAACCCTTCTAAAGCAATGATCTTAGAAAGCAGCGTTCTCAATTTTTCTTCGTCGTCTATGATGAGCACTTTTATCACAATCAAAAATATTAGAGCACAAAGTTATAAAAGACATTTCCGTTTAAACAACTATAATGATAATTATAACTGTTGTTCTGATAGTTTCTTTTTGACTCTTTCTCTCCTCCTATTGAGACATTTATACCCCAACATTGAGATATTATTATCTATAAATAATTATTCTTTTGTATAAGACACTAGTTATATAGAAATATTATAAACCAATAAAAAGTAGTACTTGCTGATCGCGTGTCTAAGATTTTTTATTATCAATCCTTAAATATTACATTATGCCAACAGATGAACTATTTGAAAAGTATTCCAGAAAAACAATCGGAGAACGTAAAAAACAGTCTTATGATGAATTTATACAGAAAGTAGACAAAACCGAAAGCAACACATTTAATAAGAGCTTAAATAAAACTATACCTGTAGAAACTTTACGTGTTAGTTCCGGATTAGACGTTTACACAGGTCCCTGGACAGAACGAGAAGCAATACATTTGCTCAAACGTACCAATTTTGGAAACCGTAAGGCTGGAGTAGATCTTTTACTTTCAAAAGGAAGCGCTTCTACAGCAGTTAACTGGGTCACTAATTTAATAAATCATACAACACCTCAAAAGCCAAGTCCCGGACCACTTAATTTTTATCAAAACCTTCCTAACGCAACAGATAGTACCACAGCGTATGGAGAAGACTGGAGTATGAATAATCTGGAATATGCACTTCCTACTAATCAGGGAGGAACAGATAATATTGTTAACAACAACCGTGTCTTAAGCCTTCAATGTTGGCATTGGGGAATATGGTTAAACGACGATAAATATAAAATACGTGAAAAAATGGTGAATTTCTGGTATCATTTTATTCCCGTAGAATTTAACGAAGTAAGACTTTTAACCCCTCAGTCAGGCACAATATGTAGCGGTTATATGAAAATTTTCAGAGAAAATGCCCTTGGAAATTTCAGAACAATAATAGAATTAGTAACAAAATCAAGTGCAATGATATTCTATTTGGGTAATCATTATAGTACTGCCGATGCACCTAATGAAAACTACGCAAGGGAATTAATGGAATTATTCGCCATAGGCAAAGATCCACAGAATTATACTGAACAGGATGTGCAAGCCGCTGCAAAAATTCTATCTGGTTGGAGACAACAGAACAATGTAAAGAATCACCCCTACCCCGTTACAACTTCATTTAATAAGAACAGGCATAATCAGGAAAATAAAACTTTCTCATCTTTTTTCAATAACACAACAATTTTAAACAAAACCGGCCAAAATGGAGCTCAGGAACTTGATGAGTTTTTTGACATGCTTTTTCAATATCAGGGGCAGGCAATTGCAAAATATATTTGTAGAAGGCTTTACAGGTATTTTGTCTACTATGTTATTGATGCTGAAACAGAATCAACTATTATTACTCCATTAGCAAATCAACTAATTAACAGCAACTGGGAGATAAAAAATGTAGTGAACCGATTGTTAAAAAGTCAACATTTTTTTGATATGGCCAATAGAGGAGTAATGATAAAAAGTCCTTTTGATTTTATTGCCGGTATGTTGAACACATTTAACGTAAATACCACAGCCGCAACTGAAGGAGATATTTTCAGGCAATATAGAATATGGGAAAATTATTATAATTATGCTAAAAATAGTTTAGAGCAAGACTTCGGAAATGTACCTACGGTTTCAGGCTGGAAAGCTTACTACCAACCTCCTACTTTTTATCAGAACTGGATAAATTCAAGTACCATTCAAAAAAGAGACCTACTTATAGACGAACTCATTGCCGGAAACAGAACAATTCAGGGTATAAAACCAAAAATAGATGGAATATCTTTTTTAAAACAATTCGATACCTCAATTCAGGATGACCCTAGTGCTGTTGTTGATGTATTTATCCTATACTGTCTTCCTATGGATTTACCACAAACCTACAAAGAGGAAATAAAAATCCAAACATTATTAAGTAATCAATCTACTGATAATTACTGGACAAGTGCATGGCAAACGTACCTTTCAAACCCAAATACTGTTAATACCAAGACGGTTGATGACAAACTGAAAGCTCTTTTAAATGCTATCTTAAAATTATCTGAATTTCAACTAATGTAAACCAAATGAAAAGAAAAGACTTTATTAAAAACATATCCCTAGCTGGCATACCGCTCATGTTTAAAGGGATTCCCGTATATGCTCTTGAGGGACTTACGGGCTCAGCTCTAGAAGCTTTCAATGGCATAACCCCAAATTCAGATAAAATACTTGTTATTATTCAATTAAATGGCGGAAATGATGGTTTAAACACAGTAATTCCTCTAGACAAATACTCTCAATTAGCATCTGCCAGGGCTAATATAATGTTACCACAATCATCTGTATTATCGTTAGACAACAACAGCACTACAGGTTTACATCCTTCAATGAGCGATTTAAGAAATTTATATAATGATGGTCATGTAGCAATTATACAAGGAGTGTCTTATCCAAACCCTAGTTTCAGTCATTTCCATGCTCAAGACATCTGGTTTTCGGGTATGGGGGTTGCTGGTTCTGTAGACACTGGTTGGCTAGGCAGAGGACTGGAAAAAAAATTCCCAGATTATCCTGATGGTTATCCAAATACCAGCTATCCTTATCCTCCTTCTGTCCAAATAGGAGGTGTTATGCCTCTATCCTTACAGGGAACTCGTATAAACATGGGATACAACGTTCCAAATCCATCTGATCTGATAAACATTGTAAATGCAAGCCCCGGAGATGTACCAGACAATGATTATGGCACAGAGTTAAGTTTTCTACGCTTAATGAAGTCTCAAAGCAATGTATATGCATCTAATGTAACGGCAAGCTATAATGCGCAAAACACATTATCTGTAAAATATCCCAGCACCGGTAATTCTTTGGCTAATCAGTTAAAAATTGTTGCTCGATTGATTGGAGGGGGATTGAAAACCCCTGTTTATATTGTAAATCATGAGAACTCATTTGACACCCATGCTTCCCAGGTTGTGAACGGTGATACCTCAAGTGGAACACATGCAACTCTTTTGAATAAATTATCTGTAGCTATAGGTGCATTTATGGATGATCTTATTTTAATGGGAAAAGCCAACGATGTTATAGGAATGACCTTTAGTGAATTTGGTAGAAGGGTTATCAACAATGCCAGCTTAGGTACCGACCACGGAACAGCCGCACCTATGTTTGTTTTTGGCACCAACGTAAATCCAGGAATGTATGGAACTTCTCCTGATTTACCGGACAATCCAAATAATAGTACACAAATAAACACTCAGTTTGATTATAGACAGGTATATACTACTATGATGCAAGATTGGCTTGGCATAAGCAAAACAAACAGCGATACTGTTTTAAATGGTGAATACCAAACAATAAACTTCATCAATAAGGAACAAAGTTCTCTTGAGAACCCTAACAGTACTCTTCCTATTGATGCCATAAAGCTTTCTATCAATCAATCCTTAAAACAAGAAGAGGTATCTTTTATTGCATATTCCAACCATTATTATGAAAAATTTCAGTTAGAAATTTCTATAGATGGGAATACATTTAACGTATTAAAAGATATTCCACAAATAACTAATGAGAATTTAAAAACTTACAAGGTTACTTTAGACCGAAGAAATGAAGCACGAATTTATTACCGTATCAAGGGTATCAGCAAACAGCAGGGAGTTTCCTATTCTAACATTATTGTGATTAAAAACAGAAACAAGCAGCTGCTTCAGATTTACCCTAATCCTGTCAAAGATTTTATATTCTACATATCATTCATAGAAACTCCTTCTTCAAATATTTCCGTAGAAATTTTTGATACCAGAGGAGTAAGGCTATTTTACAACCAATATACACCTGATAAACAAATTGTAGTCCAGGTTTCTGATATGTTTGAACTTCATCAATTACATATAATTAAAATTCGCTTTAATAATGAAGAAGTAGTGGAAAAGATATTTTTCAAATAAGATCAGAAAAATATAAATATTTGTATAACAAACAGCCTCATGTTACTAGTAACATGAGGCTGTTTGTTTGAATATCCTCGATCAAGATTTATTCTTGATTTTCCAATTTCATTTGTCTCAAAATTATTTTTAAAAAGAGATGCATTCTTTTTTAGTAGAAAACTCTCATTAAAAATAGATTGTCCGCAGACAGTTTTATATCATCTTATTAAACAGTACAAGATTGACATCAAGAGATACGTACTACTTAAGCTACTCATTCGATTTGCCTGCTACAGATTTTATTTTAATCTTTTTACAAGAACAATTTTACTTTCACTTACTGTTTGTTCTCTATCAATTTGCATTATTTTCACATACAGAGCCTCCGGTTCTACTTCTTTGGTTTTAGTGCAGTTTGTAAAAAACACACCACCAAACAAAACCATAGCTATAAACAAACTTGCATTTCGTCTTTTTAATAATAAAACCAACAGAAAAAGACTAAAAATTACTGGAATTCCGGCTAATTGCACACCACTAATATTTACACTATGGCTGTACTCCAATACAGTATTAGAATTCCCCCCCCCTGCTTTACTGCTTACCTGATCTAGCTCGGTCCATTTCTCCCCATCTTTTGACAGGCAAATGGTAAAATATTGGTTGTCCTTTTCAGCAGTTGTTTTCCATTGAACAAGTAGTTCAGAATTTGAAAGCGAGGCTTTTACACCAGTAAATGTTACCGGAAAGCCACAAACAGTACCATCCTGCATATCGCCAGATAATATCCATTTCTTTCCAATAATTATATTGCGGTTAGCAACTGTTAGTTGGCCATAGTATTTTCTTCCATTAACATTTAAAACCTTATCCTCGGTAAGTTCTGGTAAATTTTCTGCCCATCCGGCTAAAGTATTCTGATAATTTTCACAATCAATATTACTATTAGGCATAAAATTAACAGTAGTAACAGCAGGGTTTAATTTCCAACTTGCTAAACTCTGATTAAATGCTCTTGCAGTATTAAACACGCCATTTAAATTGGTAACAGCCGATACATCCCATTTATTTCCATTTGTAACCAAAGGTTGATTAAATCCCCTTGCACTACTAAACATACTATTCATGTTAGTTACCACACTAGTATTCCAATTGCCTATAGGTTGATTAAATGCCATAGCTCCATTAAACATATTAGACATATTGATTACTTTTTCTGTATTCCAATTGCCTATATCCTGATTAAACATAACAGCCCCATTAAATAAACCTGACATATTGGTTACTGTACCTGTATTCCAATTGCCAATAGGCTGATTAAATGCTATAGCCCCACTGAACATATTGGATATATTATTAACACCATCCATTTGCCAAGTATTAAATGACTCATTCCCTACTAAAGATTCACAGCCTAAAAACATACTTGAAACGTTTCTCATTAAAACAAGTTTATCTGTAGCTGATATATCCATATTTATACAATCTCTGAATATATTACTCACATTATCCCATTTAGTAAGAGTTCCCCACTGTTTTACATCAATAAGCTTTTTACTATCTGTAGTATCTGAATTAACTCCAAAAGTAAATAAGAAAGCTTGGGTTGAGTTTACCGAGGTCAATCTGATTTCATAATCTCCTGGCGATGGAAAAGTAACCACAGTATTACTCCCTGCAACTACACTGATTCCGTTACTATTGACAGAAGGATTCCCTACCTTAACCCATGAAATATTATAATTACGAGCCCCCAAAGGTAACTTGATTTGACTTTTTGTAGTTGTTATATTTCCTCTACCGGAAGGATTATCGGTTCTCCAAACGGTAACAAACTCAGTTTGTGAAAAACCAGATGTAGCGAACAAAACAAAACACATTACGATCAGGATTCTTCTCCTCATTTTTATTGCTTTCATAATCATTAGTTTAAGAGCACTCTATCAAAAAGAAAAACATGTTCTTATTTAGATTAACCTATACAAGAACACGCTCTAACTCTTTTTTAAAACCGTTATTTAATCTTTTTCACGTAAACAACATCACTATCACTTATAGTCTTCCCATCTTTATCTATCTGAGTGATTTTCAAATAGAAATCACTTTTTTCCTTTAAAGTTAATTCACTTTTATTACAGCCAGTAAAAAACATCCCAAACAATAAAGTCATAGATATAAATAAACCTTTACGGCGACTAAACAATAATACAGCTAATATTATTGTTGCCAATACTGGTACACTTGCCAACTGAAGATCATTAGAACCAATAGTATATGAATAATCTATAGGCTCATCTGAATTCCCATTAATGGCTTTGGTAGTTACAGTTGCCACTTTCTGCCAATTTTCACCATCTTTAGATAACTGAATAATAAATTTATCGTTGTTTTGCTCGCTTATAGTCTGCCATTGAACCAGTAATTCGTCATTAATCAAGCTAGCTTTTAGTTCTACAAAAGTTACAGGCAAAGTTCCTTCATCAGTATCATTTTGAAAATTCCAACCTTTAGCCTTTAGTATAGCCCGAGCATCTTTTGATTCTTGTGTTAAATAACGTCTTCCATTTACATTAAAATTAGTTGGAGGATCAAATATTGCTATTGATGCATTATTTGCCCAACCAATTAAAGTAGCTTCATAGTTTTCTCGATTCATGCCACTGTTAGCCAACATACTATTTATACTGGTCACAGAATTTAGTTTCCAACTCGCCAAATTTTGGTTAAAAGAGCTTGCTCCACTAAACATATTAGCTACTGAAGTCACTTTTGATACATCCCATTTACTTCCGTCTGTACTTAATGGCTGATTAAAAGAAGTTGCATTTTGAAACATATTGTTCATAGATGTTACAGAACTTGTATTCCAGTTAGTTAAAGAATGATTAAATGCTGTAGCTCCATTAAACATATTTGACATGCTAGTCATATTTGATACATCCCAATTTCCTATAGACTGATTAAATAAAATAGCCCCAGCAAACATATTCGTAGGGGATGTTACAGCACTCATTTCCCATGAATCAAAAGAAGAGTTTCCTATCAAAGAAGTACAATTTTGAAACATATTTGCTGCAGTTGTCAGTGTAGGTAAATCGGTTGCGGTTATATCTAAATTAGCACACCCATTAAATGTGTGATTATCTCTAAACCTTACTTTTCCCCATGCTTCAACACGTATAATTTTCTTGCGATCCTGTATTTCTGGATTAGATGGAGCTCCAAAAGTAAACCGAAGTGAATTATTATTAGTCTGAATATTATAATTCGTAATGGTTACCCTATAAGTCCCTGAGTTAGGAAAATCTATGGTTTGTGGGCCTTTTACTCCTAATAACGTACCAGTCTCACTAGAATTATTTACATTAACCCAGAAAATATCATACGTTGTTGTACCGTTAGTTGTAATAGGAAGTTTAATCTGCTTATTATTCGTTACACCACCTTCATTATCAGTTTTCCAAACTGTAACAAATGGTTCGTTACTTGTGTCTTGTCCATAACCTAGAAAGACATTTCCGATAAAAAATATCACAAGTAGTAATTTCTTCATAATTTTTATTGTTTTCATAATTTTTATAATTTAATTACATATTCATTTCCATATATAAACCATCATTAGATTTTATTTCAAAAACCACATCAATTCCCTTTTAAATGCTCGTAAGTTTTCTTATTAATAGTTACAGGACCAATTAATCCCGACGATACCAAGGCTTCTTTTTTAGCATTAAACCATCCTTCTTTCTCTCGGAAAAGCGTCCAGGTAACACGTTGTTCCTCTGGTAAACCGGCATCTGCTATCAACCGGTTTTTCCATGTATTGGCTACTTTTATTTCTAACGTATTTTCACCGGATTTAACAGCATCGGTTATGTCTATTCTAAAAGGCGGTTTCCAAACAGCCTGAAGTTTTTTGTCATTAAGGGTTACTTCAGCAACATTTTTAACATCACCAAGGTCTAGCATTATACGCTCACTTCCAGATCGTTTTAAAATACTTTGTGCTATATTTATTTTACGCTGATAAGTAGCTACACCAGAGAAATGTCTTACGCCAAAATCACTGTGCTGTGACAATGAAACCAGTTCCGGCAGTTCAACTTTTGCAGGTGCACCACGCTCTGTCTCAAACATTACTGTCCATGCTCCATTGATATTCTGTATGTTTTCGTAATTCGCAAAGTTTTCTGTCTTTTTTGCTGGCGTTGTTCCCTGATTACGAAAAACGATGAAATAGCTTTCTGCAGATGTAAAATGTAACGGAATATAAGTGCGACCATTTTTAACTTCCCAATTTGTAATAAGTCTCATTTCTCCTGTTTCCGGATGCCATAATTCTGGCTCTTTTCCTGTAATACGAAAAGCAACTGTTACTACTCTATTTTCAAGCTCCTGATTACTTAAAAAATAGAAATCCGCATTATTTGTCTTACGGTGAATAGAGGCAAAACTAGGCGAGCTGTATTCCATACCAGATTCTGGTAAATGCTTCACTTTCCCATCTGCATCTTTAGGGTTCCAGCCCTTATTTCTTAGCAAAACTTTATTCCCCCGATGTATCCAAGACATATCCGTATTAATAAACTCAACATCAAATGCTAATCCGTTCTTTTTAAGAAGTTCTGCAGGTTGAGCGTTTTGTATTACTTTACTCCAGGTACTGGATACAATTTTTTGAAGCGCTGCATCATTATTTGGATAATCCGAAAGACTAAACGATTTACTTGGTTTAGGGCCAAGCACTAAAACTCCTGCCGATGCAAGCTCTCCGATTTTTTTTGCGATCTCAGGGCTCATCCGCATGCTTAGTGGCAATACCAACATTTTGTAGGACACCCCATCAGGTAAAACCATACGTCCATTTTCCGCTTTAGCTCTTGTCAATAAAGCATCTCTATTGATACAGTCATAATCGTAACCAAAAGGTAAAGAAGGACTTAAACGACTACGATGAATAGCACTAGCCGGAAGTTCCTCGCCTATAAAATAAGCTACGTCTGCAACAGGCAAGCCTTGTTGTAGCATAGACTGGCAACGGGTCATATAATCATACCAAGGTTTGGCTAAATTCTGCCAGGGCTGGTTGGCACTAAACATGGTACCGTAAACATTAAATAATGTTATCCCAGGTACTTTTTCAGGAAATGCCTGGTGAGCCCAAACATGAAGGGCATACCGATTAATTCCGGATGCATAGGTATAATCGCCCAAAGTTTTTAAGTAATAGGGATCCTCTGTCCACCTAATTACACGCTGAGTAAATGCCTCTGCCTGAACCAACCTTTTTCCATATATATGCGCTCCGGATGAAACCTCTGGAAGATGAGCTGCATCCTGCCCATGTGAAGCAATCCAAAATTCTCCCATAGGAACGTCTACTTCACGATAAAACTCTAAGGCGTCTGTCATCGTACCAGCCATTGTCTCGGAGCTATAAGTACCGCCTGCTTTATTGGTAAGCTCTACAGATGTTTTAAAAAACACATCAACTACTAAATCCAATATCGTACGGCGATAATCCCAAAGAAACCTTTCCGATTCTTCTGCCGAACCAATTGCAATTCCCATAGTAACCGGCAGATATTGAACAGGATCGTAACCACGACGTTTTTTAAACTCTTCTCTAAAAACAGGCGACCATGTTTGTGCACCGCACTCCCAGCTATCGCTATGATTCATAGAAAGAACTTTCCCGGCCAACTCGGGCCCTACTCTAGCAATAGCTTCTCCGTACCAATTTGAAAATTGAAATTTCACTGCCTCGGGGTTAAACTTATCTACCTCCAACCCCTTATTAAGAGGTCCTGTAGGTCGAACAGTTTCTCCTGTGGAGGAATATCCAAAACGTTGGATTACCCATTTACCTGCAGGAGCTATCCAATTAAGATGACCATCCTTATCCATTTTATCACTAAGATTGATTACCTGCTTAAAAGGAATGCAACTTTCTGCAGCAATATCATTCGTCCATTTAGCTAAACGTGGCCCATTTGCCCCATATTTAGTAGCAAAATCTGTAATTAATTGTGCTGGTTTTAGGTTAGTTGCAGAAAACTCTTTCCATCCGGAAGCTACAGGATATGCTATTACAGCTATATCTCGATAATAATCAGCATATTTAGACATCGTCCATGTACCTTCTTTTATTTCTGTATTAGGACGAGTAAGTTGTATTTTTTGCGGCTTTCCACCATCTACTACAGTTGTAGAAGAAACCAGCTTTTGCATAGAAAATTCGGGAGTAATCCATGGTCCGCCTGCCAACGACCAGCCAGGCCCGGCATTAAATGCTATTTCCATTCCCAATCTACCGGCTTCCTTTACTGCAAAAGCGACCAATTCCCAAAATTTCTCTAATGGAGGATGTGCGGGTTCTTTTACTCGTAAATATTCTTCGTAATTTGGACGATCAATAGCAAAAATATAAGCCCCGCCAATGCCTGCTTTTGCCATCGATTCCAAATCATAAGTAATACCTTCACGTGTTGCATTACCGCTTAACCAATACCAAAAAGACCAAGGTTTGGCTTCTTTACTAGGTTTAGTAAAACTTTCCTGTAAATTGGAATTTAATGATGTATAAATAAGGTCTTTTTTAGGCTTTTGAGCTAAACTTATTGTAAAGCCTAATCCAAAAAACAAGACTAAAAACGCAATTAAAGAATACCTACTAGCCATGCTTATTATGTTTTATTTTTAAAAAATCACTTTATACTTATAAATCCAGCTGCTGGCAATCCATTATCGCTATACAAAAATATAGCTGGCTGCGCCCATCCATCCCATAAATAACGTACGCCTTCTATTAGCTCTCCATTAGGAGATTTAACCGTTATTTCTCCATTTTTATTAGTAATAACCTTATTTGTTGCTATCCATTTATCTTTGCTGAGCACTTCTATACCAGAAGCTTCTTTTTTAGCTATTAAGCTAGCACCAAACGTATTAAATGTTACCACACATTCTGCCTCTTTATACTGAATACTTTTATATAATGGGCTATAAGGATTAATTTCTTTTCTGCCATATAGCTCATACATGGCTATATTTTCGAAGCGTTGGCCTACCGCTATTTTATTTTGTGGATGAACATCTTTTTCTTCGCCTACATCATTGGTAACAACCATTGCCGTATTTTTCATCCGTTTTTGAGCTTCTAATTGCGCCCAACGGGTTGCTCCCCACTTCCAGTCATACTTACCTTCGAATGAGGAAAGCTGTGCGAAATAAAATGGCATCTCTGATTTACTCCAGTATTTTCTCCAGGTAGATACAAGTGTTATAAATTGATCTGTAAAAGTTTCAGGTTTACCAGAATCTGCTTCACCCTGATACCATATAAATCCTTTGGCAGTATAGCCTTTTATGGGGGCAATTCTGGAATTGTAAAGCACTTCAGGTGTTCTGTGGACTCCTCTTGGTGTAAATTTCAGAGGCTTGTTAACATTCGGTCCTGTATAACGTCGATTTTCTGTTTTGGCTTTCTCACGCTCAGCCTGCATATTTTTAAATGCTATTTCATATTTCTTCAGTGCAGCATCATAATTATATTTTGCCTTCTCGTTATCAAAAGCTTTCAATTCTTCATCAAAACCTTTTGACATATCCTCTCTTTTTAACCACACCATCATCATTGTTCCGCCCATAGCTGTTTCAACAATTCCGACAGGGACATTTAAATCTTTATACAGCTGCTCTGCAAAATAATAAGACACCGCGCTAAAGCTGCTAACTTGTTTTTTTGTACTTTCTTTCCATCCGGACTGAACATGGGTATCTTCCTGCGGCTCGGCTGCCTCTTTTTCTATATTTCTGGTAAAAAATCGTATCATAGGATTATCGGCATTGGCTCTTGCCTCTGCAACTGTTGTTGTTTTTAAAACCGTCCAAGCCATATTAGACTGCCCACCGCTTATCCAAACTTCCCCTATCAAGACATTTTTTACTTCTTTAGATAAAATTCCATTCTCGTAAAACTTTAAAACCTGCGGGATTTTATTAGCTTCCATTGCTGGCAAAAAAAGACTCCATTTACCCTCATTATCTGCCTTAACCTCTGCTTTATAATTACCCAAAACAGCCTGTACTTTAGCATTAGGACTGGCCTTACCCCAAAGTTTCACCAGTTCGGAACGTTGCAAAACCATGTTATCACCTATCACACGTGGGGTCCAGACTTCTGCATAGATTGAAATTGAAGTAAAAATTGATAAAATTAAAAACAGTGTTTTTTTCATAAAACGTGTAAGCTTAGAGCTATAATTTATACGCTGACAGGGTTGTTATACATTTGGAATAACCCCTGTCAGCGTTTAGTTTATTTTTATTCGTTTTTTATTAATCATTATATTCTTTCCAGAAGAACCTCTTCTCCTGCTTTGGTATTATATTCTAATACAGAAGCTGCTTTCTGTATTTCTTTTCCATTCATTTTGTAACTTTTGCCTAAGTTGTGTTTCATCTTTAAAAGTCCACCTTTTGTACTTTTTATCTTCACTACTGCTGTTTTTCCATCCTTTACAGTTGCACTAACTAAAAAAGCACCTTCTGTTAATATTCCTGAAAAATCAAAATTTCTCCAGCCATCCGGAATTGCCGGCAATACATCAAGTATATCGTCCTTTTTATTTTGCACCAGTAGTTCATAAACGGCACTTAATGCTCCCATTGAAGCATCCATTTGCATTCTTTCCATAGACCTTCCGTTACGCTCACGATCCCAAGGATATGCTTTTGTTTTAGGATTAAAACGAAAATCTGCTCCGACAGCTACTCCTGGCAAACTCAAAAATGCCAATGATCCTCTACCTGCATTTAAATAATTATCGGCCCAATAACGTAACCATTTTACACCTACATTTGTCGCCCCCATACGACTCCATATTGCGGACGTCCATGGCACACTCCATCCGACCCAATTACCTGCGCCTTTAAAAACAAAATTATGCATGGTGTTAGTTAGTACTTCATAATGTACAGGATCATAAGGATCAATAGTTGAAAAAGGATAAATACCAGCTAAATGCGAATGATGGCGATGACTTCCTTCTAAATCTTGCCCCTCCCACAAAGCAATCCTAATACCGGCACCGCCTTTTTCCGGCATCCAGATACCATCTATTGTGGTATATTGAGGAAGACGTTTACTTACATCTTCCCAGCGTGAGTCTAACGGTTTTCCTAAAATTTTTGCAGCTTTTGGTAAAGTTGTAGTAATACTATGTAAAGCTGCCAGTTGAAAGGAAGCGTCTCTCCCTGTTGCATTTTCTAATGAAGTACCTCCATATTCTGGACTTACCGAAACTGGCAAACTAAATCTCTTTCCACCTTTTTTATCATCTACTTCTTCTAAAATAGAATAGTAAGTTTCAAAAGCCCCTTCTAAAAGCGGCCATGCTGTTTTAGCTAAAAGGTCTTTATCCAAGGTATACCTATAATGTCTCCAGGCTAAAGTAGCCATCCAAGCTACGTTACCTTGGTCTACAATACCTGCCCAAAATCCTCCTCTTAAATTACCTCTGTCATCTGTTGCATGCGGAAATAAAAGCGCATTTTTACGTCCGTAGAATTTCTCTCCGTTAGCTCTGAATTTTGGCAATGCGATATGTATTAAATCCCAAATCGGATTAAAATGGTTAGGTCTATTTGAAGCTAATGAGGGTTCATAAATCATTTCGACATTTACATTATAATGAAAATCGCCTCCCCAAGGTGGTAATTGATGATGTTCATGAAATGGCCCCTGCAAACCTGCCGCTTTAGCATGTGGAGGATTTACACAAGCTTGCTTATACAAGCCCATATCGGCGATTTCTTGTATTACAGGATCTGGAATATTGATTTTTGGAACTGACAACCAGTAATCTTTCCACCATTTTTCTGTTGAAGCTAGATTGTTTTTTATAGCATTTGCAGTTAGATTTTTATCAAAATCGGACTGATTCATTTTCCCTAAATAACTTCCTACTAAAAGTAGCCCTTCCTCCTGTTTATAGGCAATATTTAGCGGATCGTCCTCTGGAAGTGTTTGTGTAAAGCCTTTGACTCCTTTTGCTGTTTGCCATTCTTTAGGCGCTGATATACCTGCCGGCTCTAAACTTTTCTTAATCCAATTCCAACTGGGCTGCAATGTATAAACCGCTTTAAGATGTGCAGGCATATCTAACCAAGCAAGTTGAAACTCACTAGCAGCTTTTATTAACTGCCGTATCGTAAAAACCGTTTCCTTATTATCATTACCAACAAGATAAATGCTGGCTGTAGCGGTATGTAAATCTAAAACCCCTCTTTTTAGCTTATATCCCTGCGGGAATTTTATTTCTAAAACTCCGCCGCCGATTTGCCTATGTAAACCTTGTGATTTTGGGCTTCCAAACAACTTGCCCACCTTACCTTTTTGATGAACAATTTCTTTAAAATCGTTAAAATTTGTTAGGTTCTTAAGTTCATTTGCTCCTCTATGATCCCAAAACCCATTCTGGCCAATTGTAATACTAAGTACATCGTTTTCTCCCCATATCATAAGCCCCTGAGTACCATTACCAATAATTAAGCCCATATGAGGCCGAGGCAATGGAAAATCATAATTCAATTTTTTTACTGATTGTGCTATAGCAAAACAAGGAAAAATGACTATGCTAAATAATAAAAGTACTCTCATTTTCATTTTCATTATAAATTCAATTCAATAATTATTTATTATAGCTGTGTTGATATTGTGACCAATGCAATATGGTAAAAGATTATACCTAAAACATTAATCAACAATCGAACTGAACTTAATCAACACCAATAACTCACTAAAAATCAATCATTAGACAGAGCTTTTAAAGCCCTCTGTTTTTCTCTCAATTGTTTATTCTGTTCTGGTGTTAATATTTCATCCCAATAAGTTTTCATCCTATACCTGAACAATTCGTTCATCTTGGTTTTCTTTTCTTCAGCGCTTAAAACATTATTACTCCTTATTTCTTTCTTCTTTTCCTCGAACTCCTTCATAAGCTCATTAAATTTCTGTTTTTGTTCTGCTGTAGCATTTATTTCTTCCATTGCTTCTATAGAAAGTGAATTATATTTTTTAGCTTGTTGCGCATTTACGTATACAGATAAACCAACTGCCAATAGCATACTTAAGATTACTTTTTTCATAATTGCTTGTTTCTATTTGTTTTATAATTAATTTTACTTTTCCTATAATACCTTAATAATATCCTTGATTTTGCCCTTGAGCTTGTAAAGCTCTATTTCCTCCATCCATTTCTTCTTGAGGGTAGGGCCAGGTATATACCCTGGGAATGCTTGCTCGTTTCCTAAAGACTCCCTCATTATCAGCTGGAAATGAAGCAGGAGGAAGGGTAAGCAACAACGGATTTCCTTGATCATCTTTCCATCTCTTCAGGTCGAAAAAGCGCTGATGTTCAAACGCAAATTCCCAACGCCTTTCGTCCCTGATACGTTTACGCATTTGCTCTTTTGTGAGTCCAGCCGGATAAAGAGCCATTGTTTTCAATCTGTTTCTAATCTCATTTACAGCATCATAAATACTCTGATCTGGTATTGCTAACTCTTCATTTTTTGCTTCGGCATACATCAGCAGCACATCTGCATATCTGATTACATAATAGTTTTGTGGCCCCCCATTTTCGTATTGCTGACTGGATATAATAGAATATTTTTTGATGGCAAAATCACCTACATTATTATAATTCCATAAACGGACGCCACTGGGTCTCTTATCCATAAAAGTATAAATGCTTGCTCTTAACCGTGGATCCCTATCTTTGAAACGGGTAGTATTGGTATTCACATTGTTTGAGCCAGAGACATAACCTGGAGATTTAGCACCATAACCATTAGGAGAATAATCAGCAACTATAGGTTTCCCATCTGTACATAAGTATGAGTCTACTAAATCTGCTATTGGTATTATCTGTTGAGAAGGCCATGTCAATGCTAATGTGGTATCTATCCTTGTAGAGAATCCCTCACCTGTATCTATTCCTTTTCCTGTGAAATTAATCTCAAACAAACTTTCTTTAGAAAATTCTCCCTTTTCAGTAAACAGCTCTGCATAATCTGGATACAATTCATATTGCTTAGAATCAATAATCCCAAAAAAAATTTCCGCTGCCTTTGACCAATTTTCTTCAGTTAAATAATATTTCCCCAACAATGCCTCTGCTGCTGCCTTAGGAATACGCCCTCTTTCAGATAAAGGAACTATTTTGGGTAAGTTAGGGATTACAAATGTTTTAAGATCATTAATAATCCAAGCATATATATCTTTTTTAAAGGTTGCAGCTTCTGCTGCATCAGATCTTTCTTTAGTTTTTGTATAAAAAGGGACATTGCCCCAGATTGCAGTTAGATCATAATAAGCATAAGCTCGTAGAAAAGCTGCTTCTGCTAATATTCTGGATTTCGACTGACTCTTAAAGAGATCATCAGGCATAACAGAAACTTTATCTATCATTCTATTTGCCCTGTTAATAATGACATAGTAATCTGTCCAGAACCTAGCAATCCTTGCGTCACTAGAGATATGAATATCTGATTCTATAGCTCGCCATTCTGCTCCGCTCCTGTAAGTAGCGTTATCTGTAATAATATCAAATTCCCGATAGCTTTTCCCCATTAGGCCTCTAGCTTGAAAGGCATCGTACACTCCCACCAACCCTAAAAAAGCTTCTTTTTCGTTTTTATAAAAACTTTCTTCTTCCAGCCAATTAGGATCGGTAATCTGTAAAGGATCTTTACAAGATGAAACTAACAGAAAAACAATTGATAGAAAGATTAATACAAAATGTTTCATGTTCTTTAATTTTTAGGTTAAAAAGAAATATTCACACCTCCGGTTAGCATTCTCACCTGCGGGTAAGTTTGGTTATTCATCTGTCTTGAGAATCTTTCAGGATCTACCTGCTTAATTAACGAGGTAAAAGTTAACAGATTTTGTCCCGAGAAATAGAACCTTAATCTATTAACCCCAACTTTTGCTGAGAATTTATCAGACATTGTATAACCGAATTCCAGATTTTTTAAACGGATGAAATCTGCATTATGTACCCAAAAAGAAGATACTTCTCCTACTCCCAAATTATTACCGTTACTGGTAAAAACAGGCCAGGTACCCTCAGGATTATCCGTCGCACTGTAACGATTATCCCACCATTCTTCCCAGAAATTTGCATGAATAGAGGTACCAGGTAAATTACCATAATCTCTTACATAAATCTGTTTTCCTTTTACACCGTAAAATAGAAAGCTCAGATCAAACCCCTTATAAGATACTCCTCCTGTTAATCCCAGTTCATACGGAATCTGACTAGCACCAAGTGTAGTACGATCATGAAAATCAATAATCCCATCGGGTACCCCGTCAGGTCCACTAATATCTTTAAACTTCATGGCTCCAATTTTCATACTACTACGGTTGTTTTCACCTCCAAGTACGGGAGTTGTAGCTAATTCCCCCGCATTCTTAATAATCCCATCATATACGTATCCATATATAGAATTAAACGGAGCTCCAATTCTTGTAATAAAAGGTCCTTGTATAGCTTCAGGCCCCAATAAAGAAACAATTTCGTTAGTGTTACGGGCATAATTTACCCCTATATGATAATTGAGTTTATTAATAGCATTTCTATATTTCACCGAAACTTCCACCCCATTATTTAAAACATTTGCCAGATTTCTGGAAAATCTTTGTGTGGCGTTCTCTATAGAAGGTGGAAAATCTAGATAAAAAATAACGCCATTATGCATCCTTCTGTACACATCTACTGTCACATCCAGTTTATTTTTAAGCATAGCTATATCCAAT
The DNA here is from genome assembly GCF_042678145.1 of Pseudopedobacter beijingensis. NCBI lineage: Bacteria > Pseudomonadati > Bacteroidota > Sphingobacteriia > Sphingobacteriales > Sphingobacteriaceae > Pseudopedobacter > Pseudopedobacter beijingensis. The sequence continues at coordinate 25,944 of NZ_JBHUDG010000015.1, forward strand.
CCCAGATTGGTAGTGGTAGCTGTAATCCAGCTCAAATCCAGATTGGCAAACTCATGTATCATTGCACCACCATAAACCTCATCTCCTATAGTGTAATAACCACTAAACTCATATGTTTGGTGATAATTACGCACCCCCACAATGTCATTACCAGTTTTTCCCCAGCTTGCCCTAAACTTTAGCTGATCTAAAACTTTTCCGGGATTTATTTTCTCAAAAAACTCTTCTTTAGAAACCATCCACCCAGCAGATACAGAAGGAAAACTGTTATAACGTTTATCTTTAGGAAGTCTTGACGAGCCATCTCTTCTTATATTCGCTTCTGCAAAGTATTTATTTCGATATGCATAATTTATACGACTAAATACCGATTGGTATGCCCAATGCTGTTTCATACCTGTAGTGGTAATGTCGGTTGTCACCTGATCCAACACTTGCTTTTCATTAGTAGCAAGATTATTTCCTTTACCAGAGAATCTATCACGTTTAAAATCCATAAACTCATATCCTACCATCGCCGTAAATACATGCGCCTTCTTAATATTAAATCTATAAGTAGCCAAACTTGTGGTTTGTAGCTGATCTGAGGACGAATTAAATTTATACAACGAATTTATTCGGTTAAATACAGATGTCCCATTAGGAACATAATAGGTATATGTGGGATTAAATCTTTCTTCTCCTGCTATCGTACTGGTATAGGAAAAATTAGAAGTTATGGTAAGCGACTTAACAGGTCTGTAAATTAAGGAAGGTATAATAGTTAAACGCTTGTTTAAAATATCTGTTCTTCCTTGCTCTGCAACTAAACGCGCTGGTAAAGAAATTTCATTTAGAGCTAAACTATATACTCCCCACTCTCCATTCGTATATCTCTCAGGGTTGATGGGGATAGACCTGTAAAGATTATCTTTAAAAATTACCGAGGCTTTTGTATAAGCTTCATTCTTATTTTGTGTATAACCAGATATATTAAACCCAGCCTCAAGTTTTTTAGACATGGTGGTTTTCACATTTAAACGGTAGTTTATACGATCACTTCCGGTATTATACATAATTCCTTCCTGATTAAGATATCCGAAAGAGCCTTGAAAAGAAAGATCCTTCGTGCCACCATTCATAGATAAATTGGTTATAACTTGTGGTGCTGTCCGAAATAGACTGGCAACAGGATTATAATTCGCCAAAGAATCGTTATAAATACCGGATCTAACTCTACTTATCTCCTCTTCTGTAAATTGTCGTACATTATTATACCCCGCTTCATTCTGTAAAATCATCCATTGCCATGACTCCACCATTTTTGGTAACCTTATACCATCTTGCAGAGCATAACTACTATTAAGGTTAAACTTTACCTTACCGATAGCGGGTTGTTTTGTAGTCACCAGAATTACTCCGTTTGCACCTCTTGAGCCATAAATAGCTGTAGAAGAAGCATCTTTCAGAACAGTTATTTCTTGAATTTCTGCCGGAGATAGTGTCGAAAATTCTTTAAGACCCGCTTGTACTCCATCTATAATAATCAAAGGACTGATAGCGATGCCGCTTGTAACTGTTCCCCTCAATTTTACTTCGCTGTCATCTGCCCCCGGTTCACCTCCCACTGACGTAACAGAAAGCCCTGCTATTCTACCAGACAATAAGTCTATGGTATTTGATTGAGGTATGTTTTCGAGATCTTTAAAGTTTATACTTTCTACCGCATTGGTAATACTGGATTTTTTTTGAGTACCATATCCCACCACTATTACCTCATCCATCTCAATGGCGTTTTCCGAAAGAACAATTTCTATAAAGTTATTATCTTCATCAACAGTAATAGTTTTATCCTTAAAACCAATAGATGTTATTTTCACCTTTTGAGTACCTTTGGGCAAACCTATTGAAAAATTACCATCTCCATCAGTCATGGTTCTTTTTCCTGTAGACTCTACTATCAAAACGCAGCCTATAACTGTCTGTCCTGATTCGTCTTTAATATTACCAGTAACAACTCTCGTTTCATTCTGCCCTCTTACCGTTTTAAAGAATAACAATAAAGAACAGAGACATAATGTTAGTAAGTGTCTTTTTCTATACATTTAGGGTTTGGTTTAGTAATTTATATATAGTAGTTGCTTTGAATAAAAAACAACATACTAAAATTAATAGTTCGCGTTTATTTGGTATATGCTAATATGTAATTATCATAAGATTAAAATATCTCAACATGGGGTAATATTATCTCATAATGATTTTTTACAGTAAAAAACAGCTCACTTAATTCTTTCAACACTTTTTAATAAAAAAAAGATATATTTTTAGATAGGATTTTCAAAAAACACTCTTTCATTGTTTCTTAAACTACTCGTTCATCTGAGTATTTTAATATTTCCTATCATATAATTTCTTATTTCTACCGATAATCCTCCTGTATTATGGATATAATCAATCAATAGTGGCTTTCAAGATACTTCAGAAAATATAAATTAGAAAAACATGAATTGAACGACTGGTATTATCCAAACACTATTAACACACCCCATATTAATAACTGCGTAACTATTCCCATTAGTAATGTCGCAGTAGAATATACTTTCAATGTAGTCGCCGTACTTAAATTAGAAAACCGGCTAATCACCCAAAAATAGGCGTCATTAGTATGACTTATACACATGCTCCCTGCTCCGAGGCTTAGTATAGCTAAAGATAACTCTAAAGGCGCATCCAAGCCCAAATCTTTCAATAATGGCGTAATCAAAGATGATGCTGTTATTATGGCTACGGTAGATGATCCTTGTGCTGTTTTCAGAAATGCCGTTATCAGAAAAGGGAAAAATATTCCTAATGAGGCTCCGGTTAACAGGTTTCCCAGATCGCTCCCAATACCTGAACGCTGAAGTATTTCTCCAAACATACCTCCGGCCCCTATAATTGCTAAAATACCACCTGCTTTCTCCACACCATCTGTTATCCAGTGTGACAAGTGAAGCTGATCTTCCTTTCTAAGTAAAAATAAGGAAGAAACTACACCAACTCCCAAAGCTATAATAGGCTCTCCTAAAAATAGAATAAGACGTACAAATAAGCTGGTATTTTCGGCCATATCTGGAAATAGCTTGATAAAAGCCCCAAAACCTATCAACAATATCGGCAACACTACCGGTAGAAAGGATAAGCTTACCGGGGGCAATTTCCTCTCTGCTTCTACACTTTCTTTTTCCTCATATGGGATATAATCATCTATTACCCTTTTTCCTTTCCACAATGCATACAACAGCCCTACCCCTGCTGCTGGAATAGCCAATAATGTTCCTATCAAAATAATTGAACCAAAGTCACCACCTGTTGTTTCAATTGCTACAGTAATTCCCGGATGAGGGGGAACCAAACAGTGCACTGCATATAGTGATGTCCCCAATGATGTTGCCATAATCGCCATGCTCCAGTGCGTTCTCTTTACAATAGAATGATTAAGTCCATTTAATACAATAAAACCACTGTCACAGAATATGGGAAAACCTATAATATATCCTGTTATAGCTATACCAAGCGGAGCATTTTTTTCTGACACTTTCCTCAGTATATATTTCGCCATACTTACCGTTGCTCCCGTTTTTTCCAACAACATACCTAAAGTAGTTCCCAATATAATCAGTACACCTACCTTTTCCATAGTATGCCCAAAACCTGTTTTCATCTGTTTGGCTACATCTTCAGGAGATATGCCACTCAATAAGCCAACTCCCAGAGCAGCTATTGATAAAGCAAAAAATGGATTTAGTTTTTTATAAGCTGTACTCCAGATAACAAAACTTACTGCCAGTATAAGAATGATGATAGAAATATTCATAATTTTAGAGATTAGATAACGATCATAATTTGTATATCCATTACATTGGTTTGTGTAGGCCCTGTCCGAATCAATCCTCCTACTTTTTCAAAAAAGCTATATGCATCATGGTTATCTAGATACTCCTCTATGGAGATGTTCTGTTCGGCAACCCAATCCAATGTAGTCAGACTTATAACGGCACCAGCAGCATCAGTTGGTCCATCTGTCCCATCTGTCCCACAACTTAATAAAATCACATCTTTAGCATTTATCTGATTTCTTAATAGGGTTAATTCTTTTAGAGCAGCTAAAGCAAAATGCTGATTTCTTCCTCCCTTACCTGTTCCCGTCACACGAATTACCGTTTCTCCTCCCTGTATAATACAACAAGGCTTTTCAAATCTGTGCTGTAGCAGGGAACCTATTAATTCTTTAGCCTCCTCTTGCGTTTCTCCTGTAACCAATTTATCAGACACATAAACATTATAGCCCAGTTCTGCCGCTGCTTTTGCCGCTGCCGATACGGCTATCTTGTTTGAACCTATTATGGTATTACTTACTCTTAAAAAAGCTGAGTCTCCAGGTTTTGGATTCTCAGGTATTTCTCCTTCGACCCCTTTTCTCAGACGCGAAACTATGTCTTCGGGTATTTTTTGAGTGAGCTTATATTGATGGATTATTTCCAACGATTCTTGAAAGGTAGAGGTATCCGGAAAGGTTGGTGCACTACCTATTATACTCAGATCATCTCCCGGTACATCGCTAATGATCAATGTAATCAACCTCCCTTGACAATACTTGATAAGTTGTCCGCCCTTTATTGATGAGAGGTGTTTACGAACGATATTAACTTCTTCTATGGTCGCTCCCGAGTTAACAAGTTCCTGGTAACCCCAACTCAGATCATCCATATTCAGACCTTCTGGAATATCACACCATAATGCTGAAGCACCTCCACTTAACAGAAGAATAACAATATCCTCTTCCTTAACCTTTTTTAAAAACTGAAGGGTATTATTAACTGCTTCTACAGAATGTTCATCGGGAATAGGATGTGAGGCCGATATCATATTAATTCCTACATAATCAACCTCGTGTCCGTGTTTAATGGTTACCAGACTATCTGTCAAATACTCTCCCAAAATATCAGCTACTTCTACAGCCATTGCTCCAGATGCTTTACCTACACCAATAAGATATAAATTTTGAAAAGTATTTAATGGGATCTGTTCGTTGGCCAGCAGGAGACAGTCTTCTTTTATAGAAATATACTGTCGCATTAAATACGCAGGATGTACTGCTGCTATAGCTGCATTCCATATTGTGGTAATATCTTGTTTAATCATTCAATATACTATTTTTAGAATTTAGGATTACATGGTATGATAAGTATTGGCATTGTGCGAGCTAGATAATAAAAGAAAATATATGATAATTAAAATCGTGTCTCAAACTAATTAGATAATTATCTCAATGTTCTGGTTTCGAAATCATTCCCCCACTTCATTATCTTAGAACTGCACCTACCCAATAGTGTTAAAATAAAATATCAATACTCAGTCACACCTTGCCTTGCTCAGATATTTGCACCGTTACAAAAGTTTTTTTAACAAAAATTCATCTTTTGAAACATATCACAACTAGATAGGAAAGTTTTATAAAAAACACATCTTTTTTAAAATATTTTAATTGTTAAACAATTGACAGACATACCAAAACCTACTATAGTAGATTTTATAAAAACACCCAAAGTTGTTCGGAATATTCCTAAAAGACTTATCTCAAATCTATAATTACATCGGGTTTTAAACTTTCCTCATTCAAAAGCTTAGAACTACTTTAAAAGAGCTTTTCTAATGGCATGAACCTTACCCCTCAGACATTTTAAAATATCTACTCATAAACAATACCTGATAATAAATTGCATTTCCCCAGTATTCCCAATCATGTTTACCTGGACGGGATATATAATCGTGTGGAATCTTATTTGCCAATAGTACGCTATGAAGGGCTTCATTTACAGGATAAAAAAAATCATCAATACCACAATCAATAATCAACTTTAACCCCGGTTTTATTTGCGAAACCATATTGATTACAACATGGTTATCCCAGTTCTCTTTGTGCGTATTATAAGCTCCTAATTTTTCAGCTATTCCCCATTTTTCTGGAAAGGGTCTAAAATCTACTCCTCCGCTCATACTACCTACTGCTCCAAATACATCCTGATATCTAATAGCCAGATATAACGCACCGTGCCCTCCCATACTTAATCCGGTAATACCGCGTCCTCCTTTATCTTTTATAGTTTTATAGCTATTGTCTATCCAACCAACCAATTCATTAGCTATATATGTTTCATATTTCCATTGGGGTAGTAAAGGGCTATCCAGATACCAACTTGAGTAATTCCCATCCGGACAAACCATAATTATGCCGTACTGATCGCTCATGTCTTTCAACGAGGGGGCATACGTAATCCAGGTTGCATAATTACGACTATGACCATGCAAAATATATAGTACCGGAAAATTGCTTTTATTTTTATAATTATCAGGTGTAATTACTACTGCTTTTATCTTCTTGTTCATACTCAAACTAAAAGTTTCCACAGTATCAACTTGAGCTCCCCGACTCAACAAGGGAAAAGCAAGAAACATAATACCAACTATAATATTTATTAACTGTCTCACCTTATTTCAGTTTTAACTTAAAAAAATATAGCGATTCTGCGTTTACGTCACTTATAAACTGTGTGGAACTTGTTGTATTAATAACGCTGTTTTCTCCACTCGCCAGTAAGCTGCTATGCCATTTAATAACTTCTATTTTACTATCTATTTTCCCCCTGTCCGGCACTTCAAATTTTACAGATTTCAATGCATTTGCAGATTTATTCAGTATCCATACTGATAAAATATTATCCTTAATAAAAGCAGCTGTTTCTACATCTTCGGACGGCTTAGTAATTTCAACATAATTACCTCTATTCGCATTATTTACAACCTGTCTGAATATTTCGTATTTACCAGATCTGTTAATTTGCTTTCCATTTGAGTTAATCATGGTGTGGTCCCGTCCACCCAGAGGCCCATAAAATAACCAGGTATCTATACCTGTAAAGCCAGCTCTCATGTATTCCCAAAATATGGAAGAGTTCATAATTTCATCTTTCAGCACCGTTCCTGTCCACGAATGTAATTCAGAATTCCATGCTTCTTTTCCCAAAGCCTGTGCTTCTTTCACAAAATCTGTTAAAACACCTATGTTCTTAGTATTATGTCCGGCTGCTATGGTAAAAGCTTTATCTTCGCCTTTTGATTTATCTACAGAATGCAGCCAGTTTGTGGCCTGCCTGATATCAAAAGAAGATGGTGCTACCAGTTTTGGCATTTTTACTCCTTTATTAAGCTTTTTAGGTAAATTATCGTACATGTATTTAGTATGTTCAGGCTTAACTATAGTTTGCTCATTAGTCACGTCCATAAACTCAATATCAAAACCTTTTTTGTGCATCAGATTCAGGTAATCTGCATAGTATTGCACCCAGTAATCAACATGAAAGTCTCCTTTTACTAAACGCGGAACCATGGTTTTACCGTCTTTTGACTTTTTCGTACCATTTATTTTCCATTCCTGTATCCACATCGGAAATGGAGAAAATGGTGCATTATCCCTGTCTTGCCATAAGTCTATCTTTTCTTGTTTAGAATAAGCTTCGTGTATAGGACGCGGACTGGCAAAAAAATGGATATTGGGATTTGCTTTTCGCATAGCTGTCATAACTTCAATTATCTGATCGTAAGCAGCTTCATTCTTCACCCCTTTTTCTCGCTCATACGCTCCGTTTATACCAGTCCTTACATAATCAGATTTCATATCTCCTACAGCTAAGTCTGCCAGCTCGTCTTTTATGGCGCTATGCCAATGCCATAGTCTTTCAGCATCTATACCTAAACGTATTTGCTGCTTATTTTGCGAAATAATAATTGCAGAATTACCTGTGTCCTGTCTTTGTGCATATACTTTTATTTTTTGAATACAAAAAAGCATAAGTATAGCAGAAAAAATAGTTAGTTTATTTCTTTTCATGATTGTTTTTAAATATCATCGATTACCAGTTGTTGCTATATAAGGCGGCTATTTAATACAACTTATTGGCTCCCAGAAACTGTATACTTTTTTCTATATGTGAAATACCTTCGGTTTGTGAAGTTGGCGTTTCTACAATTCCCAGTTTATATCCCGCCAGTTTTCTGCTGGCAAATATGTTTTTGAAATCTACTTTTCCACTTCCGGCACTTACTGGCGCGCCACTTTCGCTAATGTCTCTTAAATGCCATAAAGGGAAGCGGCCAGCATGTTTTTTAAAGTAGTCTATAGGATCGTAGCCTGCTTTTATCATCCATCCCAAATCTGGCTGAAAAAACACATATTCTGGGTTGGTATTTTTTAACAGAATATCGTAAGGCAGCTCATTTTCTACCTGCTTAAATTCAAAATCGTGGTTATGATAACCAAATTGAATACCTTTTTCTTTAGCTTTTTTACCTATAGCATTGAGCTCTTCGGCAAGTTGGTAATAACCCTGTGCTGTTTTTCTGTATTCTCCTCTGGCCGACGGACAAACCAGATATTTTACGCCAACAGTTGCAAAATCTTCTAAAGATGCATCTGCTTCTGCTAAAGAGAAATTAGCATGTGCGCTTATTGGTTCTATATGATTAGCCAGAAGTTTCTCCCTGAAAACTTTTGGCGACTGCCCATGTATGGTATGTTGTTGCCTGTTGTATCCGGCAGATTCTACATATTTAAAGCCTATTTCTGCTACTTTAGCTATGGTTCCATCAAAATCTTTATTCAGATAATTTCTTATGGAAAACAACTGAACGCCTAAGGGCAACGATTTTGGCGTCCTGGCAAACACTGGTAATGAAAGATTAGCCGCAGCCAGCAATAAGCCAGACTGTCTGATAAAATATCTCCGGTTCATTTTTTATTTAAAATTTAGTGTAATCCCAATCGCCACGGTATGGCCTGTCTTTCATATTATTGGCATAGCTGTTATCGAATGTTTCCTTAACAGGATCCCATTTCAAGTCCTTTTGCAATTCGTAAGCTATATTTACCGCGTTGCAAATTGTAGCTGTACGATGTCCTATTTCTACATCGCATATTGGTTTAGAGCGTTTTTTTATTGCATCAATCCAATCCTGGTAATGGTTATCACTAAAATATAAGCGTTTGTCTTTATCTGTCAGTTTCATTGATGCCAGATTTTCCGGGGTAGATCTTAGAAAAGAGCGGCTAACTTCTATCTTCCCTTTATCTCCTATAAATTGGATGGCATTGCCTGGCCCCCACTTTTTATGGTTTACTTTTACACCATTGGCATAAATATAGGTTAAGCCATCTTTTGCATCTGGCTGTTTAGGTGGAACGAATTGTACAGGACCAGAATCATCCATTCCCAAAGCCCATTGTACAATATCAAACATATGTGCTCCCCAGTCTGTAATATACCCTCCACCAAAATCGCGATAACCTCTCCACCAAGCCCATTTATTATCCTCCAATGGTGGCGAAAGTGTAGGATGGTAACCTCTGTATAGAGAAGGGCCTATCCATAAATCCCAATCCAGATATTCTGGTGTAGGCATAGATGGCAGGTCGCACTGTCTTACTGGCAAACCTACAGAAACATTTACTTCTTTTATCTGACCTATATAGCCATTATATACCAGTTCTGCCGCTTGTCTGAAATTAAAAGAGGAACGCTGCATACTTCCTGTCTGGAAAACACACTTGTGTTTACGGGTAGCATCTACCATAGCTCTTCCTTCTGCAATAGTTAATGACAATGGTTTTTCGCAATAAATATCTTTACCCGCTTTAGCTGCGTCTACAGCCATTTGTGCATGCCAATGGTCTGGTGTTGCTATTATAACAGCATCTATATCTTTTCTTTCCAGCAGTTCTCTGTAATGCCGATACGTCTTTATAGTAGTTGCTGCTTTCTGTGCTTCGCTTTGTGCTTTGCCAACAACGTTAACAAAGTTGTTCAATTTCTGAGAATCGACATCGCAAAGTGCCGGTATTATAACTTCTTTACAACGACTGAAACCTTTTATTAAGGGGAATGACTGCTTACCGGTTCCTATCCAACCAATATTTATTTTATCACTTGGCGCTACGTAACCTTTTCCTCCTAAAACAACTCTTGGAACGATGGTAAATGCAAGTGCTGTTTTGGCGCCATTTGTTATAAATTTTCTTCTTTTCATATCTGATTCTGGTTTTATAAATGGTTCTTCGAAAGAAAAATTTAAAGGTTCAAAACAGGAAGCAGTTCTTTATCTGTTGCTTCATCTATAGGATATTGTGCTCCTTGTTCTTTTAGACGTTGATTGAGAAGGCCAAATAGCTCTTTCACTTTCTTCGGATTGGATTTTGCCTGATCTTCCTCTTCTCCAATATCTGTTTTTATATTATACAGTTCCACCTTTTTAGTTCCGTAGAAATAAATAAGTTTCCAATCTCCTTTTTTTATTGCACTGGCTGGCCCCATTCCTATCTCTTCTACTTTCATTCCCTCGTAATGCTTTTTAAGCGTACTCTCTCCCTGCCCCCAGTTACTTGGAAAGTGCCAGATCAACGAACGTGAATCATCTATTAGATTACTGTCTTTCATATATTTAACAAAACTTACACCATCTACTTGCTGCTTGGTATTCACATTCTTAATCTTTGCCATTTCCAGAATAGTCGGGAAAAAGTCTTCTATTAATATATTTTGTGTTGCTTTTGTTCCTGCCTTTGTTACTCCGGGCCAATAGGCTATCATTGGTTCTTTAATGCCACCTTCGTATAAAGATCCTTTGCCTGATCTAAGTGGTAAATTTTCTTTAAACGGTTTACCTTTTCTTGGCGGGTTTAGTGCTAACCCACCGTTATCTGACATAAATAAAATAACAGTATTTTCTCCAATACCTTTTTCTTTTACATAATTCATTAAGTCACCTAAACTTTTGTCCATTCCTTCTACTAAAGTTGCGTATTTGGCTTCTACCGGATCTAAACCTTTATCAATATATTTTTGATAGAAACGATCATCGGACATGATAGGTGTATGTACTGCGTAATGAGACATGTAAAGGAAAAACGGAACTTTTAGATCAAGGGCTTTGTCCATCACTTTCATGGCTTCCAGTGTAAGTACTTCCGTTAAGAAAAGATCTTTACCATGATATTCTTCTAACCCTCTTACGCCTCTCTGGTAGGTATATCCATATTTTTCTTTATTACCAAAATTATCTTTTGCATAATAATTTCTCGGATTACCTATGGCATCACTGGCTACAGATTCTATAAAACCTATATTTTGCGGATTGCTTGCAGAAATACCAAAAGCGGCAAAATGCCCTTTTCCTACTATAGCTGTATAATATCCCGATTTTCTTAGTATTTCTGGTAGAGATGTTGCTACTACAGTGTTTTTATATTCTTGGCGGGCAGACATCCCGTTATAATTCCACTCCGGCCATTTCATTCCGGCATAAGGTGCATCTGTTGGTTGGTCTACATCACTGTTTGTCCAGTTTGTTACTCTATGGCGGGCTACTCCCATACCTGTTACCAGGCTAACTCTGGACGGTGTACAAATTGAATGCGCATAAGCATTGCTGAATTTGACACCCATATTTGCCAGCTTCTGCATATTAGGTGTTTCATATATTTTATTATTTGGTGCTGGTGCATCACCAAAAGGCAGCGACGTATCTGTCCATCCCATATCATCTACTAAAAAAAGTATAATGTTTGGTCTTTTTTCATTGTTATTTTGCGCGTGTACACTATTGATAACACAAAAACCAATAGCCATTAGTAAAAAATTCAGAACTGCTTTTTTCATTTCCTATGTTTAAAAATTATTCAGGTTTATTTTTTATAATTTATTTCGGAACTGCTGTAAGACATTTTATCCTGATGCAAATCCTCCAACAAATCAAAGTTTTTATTAGAGTAAAAACATCTCAAAAGGGCGTAATTTTATTCCAATCCCTCAACCTACTATATTAAAAATACTAATATGTCGTTTCTTCTTCACTATCTGGTCTATAATACTCTGATGGTAATACTCCAAATTCACTTTTGAAACATTTAGAAAAATATTTGGGATTACTAAATCCTGTTTTATCACTTATCTGTTTTAACGAGTAGTTTCCTGTTCGTATATAAATTACTGCTTTTTTCAATCTATATTTTCTGATAAAGGTGGATGGAGCTTCCCCAAACATTTCTTCCATCTTTCTATAAAATGTAGCTCTACTCATACACATTTCATCAGCTAAGTAATCAACATTCAGATAGTCTTTATCAATATGCTTTTCTATTAAATCTATCACCTCTTGTATAAATTTCTCAATTTTAGTCTCTTTAATAATTTCTTCAGGTTCTGAAACGAAGACAGTTTTAGGTTTTACAAACTGTATACTATTCTTTAATAAGCTTTTCACTCGCCATGACAATAGTTCCGACCTAAATGGTTTTTCTACAAAATCATCTACTCCGTTTTCAAATGCTACAAGTTTTTGTTCTTCTGAATCTCTGCCCGTAAGCAATAAAAATGGAATTTTAGAAAATTCAGGTTTATTTTTAAATATACCACAAAGTGTTAACCCATTAATCCCCGGCATATCTAAATCGCATACAATGAGATTGATTTCGTTTAAATTCATTAATTCTATAGCCTGTTCTCCACCATTAGCTAACATTACTAAAAATTCCTCTTTAAAAATCTCTTCCAAATAAGACAACATTTCTTCATCATCATCAATTAATAATAATTTGTATTTCTTTTTGTGTTGCGATTGTCTTTTTTGGTTTTCAAAAGATGAATCAGGAAAAATAAGTGATTTAGTGTCTTTAAAATTCTTTTCGGAAATAACTATTGGTTCAGTCTTAATATCTGGAAGTAATTCATTCATTGTAAATACTGTTTTATCAATAGGAAGATAAAATGTAAAACTGGTATATTCATTTATTTCGCTACTGATCTCCATATTACCATGATGTTTTTTAATAAGTCTTGCTACCAAATCAAGTCCAATACCTTTACCTGGTATATCCTTTTTATTAAACTTATCCGTAGCCCTATAAAAGGGTAAAAGGATTTTTGATATATCTTCTTCTGCTATACCAATACCTGTATCAGATATAATGCACACCAAATTATTTCCTTCGATTGTATCTGATTGCCGAATATTATCTAAGTATTTTACATCAAGTGATACTTTAACAGTACCACTAGGGGTACAATATTTTATGGCATTATTTAACACATTCATTGAAATAATTTCAACTACTTCTGCATCACACCATCCCGATATTTCTTCTTGCAAAGGTTCAAAAATGATATTTATATCTTTTACCATTGCAAGTGGCCTAGCATCTTCCACAATCTTTGATATAATAGATACAATATCTCTTTCGTAATCTACAGTCAACAAAAAGTCTCCTGATTCACTTTTACGGATATTCATAATCTGATCTGAAAAGCGTTTCAATCGTTGCCCTTGTTCATAAATCCTATTCAACATTTGAAAATTCACTTTTTTATTCTTTAAAGCTTCTTCTAAAGGCCCCATAATAAGTGTTAAACGGTTTTTTATTTCATGAGATAAATCCGCATAATAAACCATTTGCTGGTCGTAAATTCTGGAACTTTCCATTTCCTTTTCCAGTTTCCTATTTATACTTCTCCATCTATAAATAATTTTATAAATAACTAATCCCATTATAATAATGAGGACAAAGTATATCATGATAGCATATCCAGTTTTCCAAAATGAAGGTTTTATAATAATAGCAAATGATTTTGGAGCTGAATCCCATGCTCCATTTGAAGTAGTTGTCATTGCCTGAAACATATAATCCCCTGCTGGTAGATTAAAATACCGAACCATACTCTTTTCCCCTTGCAAAACAGACCACGCAGTATCATGACCTAACAACCTGTACATATAGAAATTCTGTTTAGGTAAAGTATAGTCCAACTTTGCAAAACCTATCTGTAAACTGTTTTGGTTATGCTGCAAAACTATGGTTCCAGATTCTTCTACCTGAGATAACATTTCTTTCGAAAAATTGTCAGAGGTTGTTTGTTCTAAATCGTTTGCTGTTCCTTTCACCAAATCTATATTTGTCCATTCTAATGGTGGTATAGCATGATGTTTTTGTGATATTTTAAAAAACCTATAAATACCGTTGTCTGCTCCAAAATAAACAGCCCCATCTTTTCCTGCCTCAGAGATATTAAAAGAAAATTCTGCATTATAAATCCCAGACTCCTTATTGTAAGCCCTGAAAGACAAGACCTTTCCTTCATTTAATTGAGCTATACCATTTAAAGTGGATAGCCAAACTTCACCTATAGAGTTTTCCTGAATAGCAGATATGGTATTAGACGGAAGTCCATCATTATGATTAAACACTTTAAAACTGTTCGACTCTGGTTTATACAATAGCAAACCTTTGTCTCTTGTACCAACCCACAACCTGTTTTGGCTATCTTCTTTTATGCAAAGTATCTGATCGGGGAACTTGTCTTCCCTACCAAACTTTTTCATAGATTGTGTTGTAAGATTCACTCTTAACAAACCTTCTCCTCTTGTTCCAACCCATAAATTGTTTTTGGAATCTAATTCCAGAACATAGACATGAACATTTGAGGAAAACGATTTTATAACGTTATTATATATTTTATCCAAATGAGGAATAACCTTTTTACCTTTTACTCTTATAATCTTATCTCGCCAATGTGAAAACCAAAATTCGTCTGGTGCTACTTCAACTACATCGTTTATTCCCCCCTGAGAGACAAAACTTGCTACCTCCGAAAATTTCCAAAGACTATCTGTATTTGTCTTTAAGAATTTCCTGTCTGCAACAATTATTAAATCTCCATTTCTGGATCTTCTCAATAACCTTACATCCCTAAGCTCATCTGCACTTGTATTGACGATTTTATTATTTTTAGTGTCTAGCACCTTTAGTCCTAATGAACTTGTAGCTATTAGAATATGAGTATCCGTTAATGATAACATATCGTTAATAGTTACATTCTGATATATACTGTTATCAAAACTATTAAACTGTGTAGAAAGTGTAAGGGGATTTAAACTAAATAAGCCATTTCTGCTTCCTATCCAGATATTCATCGTTTTATCGATAGAAATTTTCCTGATAGTGTTTTTTTCAAAAATGGATTTTTCTTTTAGAGAATTAGGAAAATGTTGCTTATTAGCCAAAATTATTTTGGTTGTTGTTGCAAAAACAACTCCTTCTTCATTAAATTCTTTAATTTCCTGAATACTTTCAACTTGTGCTAATTGATTTCTAGAGATGTAATTTCCGGTAATAACAACTCCATCAGAAACTATAGAACATTTATATACGCCCTGAAACGCAGTACCAACCCATAACGTATTACCGTCTTTATAAAGGGTATTAACAGTGCCTCTAACAGATGTAGGGTATAATTTATTATTTTTCAGGAGCCAGAGCCCATCTGAAGCCGCTATAAAATAGCTATTCTCATCTAATTCTATTACAGACCTGATCAGGTTCTTTTTATGTACTGCGCCATCAAAAATAATTTTTCTGTTATAACCATTTCCTTCAGAATTAGGTGTTAAGTGATAAACATCTCTGTTTGCTACAATATATATAATCTTATTTCCTCTGCTTATGGTAACGTGGGTAATAGACTGATCTTTCTCGCTTATAAGCTTAATTGTATTCGCATTAACATTAAATTGTCCTAATCCGCTTTGGGTACCAACTAAGATGTTTCCTTTCTGATCTTCTACGATACAGGAAATTTCGTTATTTAAATATTTATCTAACGTATAACGGGTAATATCATAATGTATAATGTTATTTATGTTATATCTGTATAAACCTGTGCTGGTTGCCACCCATATATTACTGCTTTTATCTTGTATGATATCTTTTATAGAGAAATTAGGAAGCCATTTCTGTTCTATAGTATTTCCGTAAAAAACATTCGGAAACTCTTCTGCGTGAGTTTGATTTAATAAAAAAAAACTCAAAGCAATAAATATCAACGCTACTATTTTCCTTTTCATCCTAAATTCTATCATAACTTTTACTCAATTAGCAAAGTCTATTTTTAAAATATCTAATCCTTATGTTATCAAACCAATTTTAGTTTACAGGGTCTCTAAAAGCGACTTGAATTTAAAGATTAAATCCACTGATTTTGCCGCTTTTTTGAGTTTACCTTGTATCCACACATGTATTTAGTTAGTTATAAGTGTTTATTTTAAATATCCTCCGTTATTTAATATCTCAGCCCATAATTTATACCCCTCGGGATTTAAATGCAGACCATCTTTAGTTAGTTCTGCTTTAAGGTGTTTATTCTCATCCAGAAAATGTGGATATAAATCTATAACGGTAACGTTTCTGGCGACCAGCTTCTTTATCTGCTCATTAAGGTAAAGAATACGGTCATCCTTACCCATATGGTTCTTTAGTTTCCCAAAGGATGCATTTACGGGCAATAAAGTACTAAAGTAAATTTGTGTTTTTGGGGAACCTTTCCTTATTCTGGAAACAATTTTTTGATAGTTAGCGACTATTAAACTATTCTCGATGTTCCTGGCTATATCATTAATACCAATCAACACGAATACTTTCGCCGGTTTTCTGTCTATTACTTCTTGTAAACGTTCTAAAACACCGAAAGTAATATCCCCTGATATTCCTCTGTTTTTAGCCTGAGGCAAACCAAGCAATCTTGACCAGTTTGTACTTGCCGTTATACTATTTCCTAAAAAGATATATTCATTTGCTGAGATGGGTTCTGCATTAAACCTATCTATAGATTCTTTGTATTTGGGCGGACGATATGTACTGTCCCATTTTACAGCCTGCGCATTTAATCCATTGCCAGCTATAAATAAACCAAATGCCAAAATTAATATTCTTATCATTGAGAATTAGTTAGTTTTTTTATCCTTTTATTTTTTATCTGTAAAAACAAGCAGGGCTTTATTTTTTAAGAGATGCTATATATTTATCTAACCACGACGGATTTTTAAACTTAATCAGCCCTTCCAAAAATGTTTCCATATCTCCTAAAGAAGCTTTAAAAGAATCGGGCGATTGGATAAAGTGGGCAAGATTATGCCCTTTGCCCGGATATTCTATCAATTTACAGGTGTTGCCATATTCTTCCATTTTTTTATTAAAAGCCCTTACCGTCTCAACACGTATTTTATTGTCATTAACGCCAGCCATAATTAGCGTTGTCGGCATATTTTTCTTAATATGATCGTATGGCGAAAGTTCTTTTTCTTTTCCATCAAACCTGGGTATAAAAGCCGGGTTTAGAGTTTCTCTTTCTATAAGCACCGCAGGAACTATCAATACCAAGGCGTATGGATTTACAGATATATTCAAATCATCTGTACTTTCGTTAAACTGGCCTATAGTTGCCAAAGCAGCAGACAGATGCCCGCCTGCAGATATACCCGTAGCAACTAGCTGGTCTGTTCTTATACCAAATTCTTCTGCGTGGCTTTTGATATACCTGACGGCTGATCTTGAATCTTTTACACATTCTACCACTTTTGTTTTGTGTTTACTGGCATATCTGTATTCTGGGCAAAATACAACCATACCACGCGAAGCCAGATATTTTGCCTGCAAATCAAACTGTTTCATGTTACTGCTGTTCCATCCGCCACCATAAAAAAACACCATGGCCGGCAGTTTTTCTTTTTTTTGCATTATCGGAGCATAGACATTCATTTCTAATTTAAATCCGTCTATTTCTTTATAGATAACTTCAGTTTGTTTTACTTCATAAGATCCCTGTCCTTTTGTATCTAATACTGTTGCTATCAGTAAAAAACAAAAAGTAAAGGTTTTAATAACTGCCCTGCTATTCATCTTTCCATTCATTTTGCAAATACTTGTTTTTTATTTTTAAAGGGATTATAATACCCAGCTTTATAAGCTGTTATTTTTTTGTGCCCGTAATTCTTTCTCCTTATTTTTCAAATATTTTTTCTGTTCAGGTGTCAATATCTTTTCCCAATAAACCTCTGCATTATATCGATTAAGTTTTTGATGCTCATCTTTTTTTTCTGCCTCACTTAATCCATTATTCTTTTTTATTGCATTCAGTTTATCTTTATATTCTTTCTGCAAGTTGTTAAACTGTTTCTTTTGTGCATCTGTTGCATTAACTTCTTCCAACGCCTGCATAGAAAAAGCATTAAATGACTTTGCTTTTTCCAAAGCAACGTATTCATCTAACCAGGAAGGAGCTTTAAACTTAACCAAACCCTCTAAAAAAGTCTCTAAATCTTTCAAAGAAGCCTGGAAAGAATCGGGTGTTTGGTCAATACGGATAAAGCCGTGTCCTTTACCCGGATATTCTATCTGTTTGCAGGTATTTCCATATTCATCCATTTTTTTCTTAAAATCTCTGATAATGGTAACCGGTACCTGAGTATCTTTATCTCCAGACATTAATAGTGTTGGCGGCATATTTTTACGGATATGATTATACGGAGATAATGCTTCTTCCTGTCCGGCAAATCTTTGTCTGTAGCCTTCGTTCAGTTTTTCTCGTTCTACATGTACCGCTGGAGCAAATAAGGCCAGCGCATAAGGCTCGGCAGAAATAGTGGTATCATCAGTACTTTCGTTAAATTGGTCTATAGTAGCTAACGAAGCGGCCAAATGCCCTCCTGCCGAGGCTCCCGAGGCTGTAATCTGATTGGAATTTATGCCCAATTCATCGGCATGGCTTTTAATATACCTGATGGCAGTTCTAGCATCTTTTACACATTCCACTACCGTTACTTTGTGTTTTGCGGCAAGCCTATATTCCGGACAAAATGCTACCATACCACGTGAAGCCAGGTATTTTGCCTGCAAATCAAACAGTTTCGGGCTGCCGATATTCCATCCTCCTCCATGAAAGAACATTATTGCCGACAGTTTGTCTTTTCCTTTTATTACCGGAGTATAAATATTCATCTTGAGGTCAAATCCGTCTATTTGTTTATATACCACCGTAGTTTGTTTAACTTCATAATGTTGCTGTGCTTTTGCATTGAATACTACACCTATCAGCAATAGGTAAAAAGTAAATGCTTTGATTATTGTCCCGTTATTCATTTTTATATTTTAATTTGTCCCTGCTTTATTTTAAAACCGCAAAAGTTACTAAGTACTCAAAATCTATCTTTGTAACTTTATTTTACATATCCATTTACTACGAACTGATAGATACCCGAACCTACTTTTAAAGGTATTTTCTTATCTTCCGTAGTACTTTGTATGCTGATTTCTTTTATTGACTTTATTGGTTCATTGCTTTCGGTTATTTTTTGTGCATCTTCTGTTGGTAAA
The DNA here is from genome assembly GCF_042678145.1 of Pseudopedobacter beijingensis. Taxonomy (NCBI): domain Bacteria; kingdom Pseudomonadati; phylum Bacteroidota; class Sphingobacteriia; order Sphingobacteriales; family Sphingobacteriaceae; genus Pseudopedobacter; species Pseudopedobacter beijingensis. Next base: position 45,214 of record NZ_JBHUDG010000015.1, read on the forward strand.
TAAATAGTTGCTGTGGTATTTACCGGGATTTCTACATTTACAATCAATTTGTTTCCGTCAATATTCCAACTGCTGCTTACCCTACCATAATAAGTTTTTAGTGAGGCTTGCGCATGGGTAAAACTACCACCGGGATGTGGTTTAATGGTAATATGTTTATATCCCACACCGGCCTCACTTTCATCTGTATCTATTCCTACCATTTTTCTGTACATCCAGTCTCCTATTGCACCATGTGCATAGTGATTAAATGAATTCATTGCCGGAAAAGGTTTCCTGTTGGGAAATGTTCCGTCTGGTTGTATACCATTCCATCTTTCCCAGAATGTAGTAGCTCCTTTTGTAACCGGATATAACCACGATGGATATTCCTGTCTTTCCAGAAGTTTATAGGCAACATCTGTATAACCGTATCTGGTAAGTACATGACAAAGCGGTGCTGTTGCCAGAAAGCCGGTTGTAAAGTGTCCGAATTCGTTAATAAGCTTTACCAGTCTTTCAGCCGCCCGTTGCTCTAAACTGTCGGGTATCATTTTAAAGTTTAACGCTAACGAATACGCTGTTTGCGATTGAGAAATCAAATCTCCTTTTTCATTTATAAAAGCTTTATGAAAAGCCTGTCTCGCTCTTTTCAACAGCTCTTTATATTCTTCCGCATCTTTTTGATAACCTAATACCATAGCAGTATTAGCTAATATTTCTATTGAATTAGCATAATATGCTTGCGTAATAATGTTTTTATGGGTTACTTTCGGATTTTTCTGACCTTCTTCTGCTTTGAATCCCAACCAGTCACCAAAAGTGAGACCAGTATCCCACAAATCGTTATTGGTTACTTTTCTTACGCTTTCTACATAAGCCTTCATGGCACCGTATTGTTCGCTCAATATTCTTTTATCTCCGTAAGTCAGATAAAGTGTCCATGGCACAATCGTAATAGCATCTGCCCAGCCGGCCCGGTTCAGGTTAGCGTTTAATGAAGGTACAAAACTGGGAATTTGCCCGTCCGGTAATTGTTCAGCTTTCACATCGGCCAGCCATTTTACCAGAAAGTTGTGTATTCTCATATTAAAAGTTCCTGTATGGGCAAAAACCTGAATATCTCCTGTCCAGCCTAAGCGTTCGTTTCTTTGGTTACAATCGGTAGGGATTTCTAAGAAATTACCTTTTTGCCCCCATTCTATATTGCTCTGTAACTGGTTTACTAATGTATGCGAAGAACTAAAACTTCCGGTTTGGTCCATTGCTGAATAAAGTGCTACAGCTTCAATATGCTCTGGTTTTAACTCTCCGGGATAGCCGTCAATTTTCACATACCGGAAACCATGCCATGTAAAATGCGGCTTTAATATAGTCTCTTTATCATTTTTCAGGGTATAAAAATCCTGTGCTTTGGCCGAACGTAAATTAGCTGTATAAAAATTCCCCTGATGATCTAAGACTTCGGCGTGTGACAGTTTTATTATTTGTCCAGCTCTTCCTTTTACTTTCATTTTTACCCAGCCTACCAGATTTTGACCAAAATCTATTACTTTTTCTCCTTTGGGTGTTGTAAATATTTTTAAAGGTTTAAATATTTCATGCTCTTTTACAGCTTCGTTATATGTTCCTATCAGGTTATCTTTGGAAAAATCATTGACCATTACTTTATCCCACACTGAATCATTGTAACCCGAAGCTGTCCAGCCTTCTTTTTCTAATCTTAAATCTGTTTTTTCGCCGTTATAAATTTCTGAATAGGTTATTTTTCCTGTAGAAGATTTCCAGCTTTCGTCCGTTATTATGGTTTCTTTGCTTCCGTCAGAATATTTAATTTCCAGTTGTAGCAATAGAGCCAGACTTTTTCCATAAAAATCTTTCTTGTTGGCGAACCCCAAAACACCACGATACCAGCCACTTGCCAGCATTACGCCTATGGTATTGTTTTTTGCCAGCAAATTGGTAACGTTATAAACCTGGTATTGCAACCGTTTATGGTAGCTTGTCCACCCGGGTGTAAAATAAGCATCACCTACACGTTTACCATTGATGTATGCTTCGTACATACCATGTGAGGTAACAAATAAATTAGCAGATTTTATACTTTTTTCTGTATTGAATTCTTTTCTGAAATAAGGACTTGGCCTGTTAATAGTATCTTCCGCAAAACCAGGTGCAATCCATTTGGCTTTCCAGTCTGTAGTTATAAAAAAGCCAGTATGAAAAGTAGCAGTTTCACTTTGCACAGGATCTTTTTGAATATTATCCCAAACTTTTACATCCCAGCTATATTTGGTATTGCTTTTCAAAACCGGACCTTTGTAAACTAGCATTACAGATGAATCTGATATGATTTTCCCGCTATTCCAAATTTCTGTATTATCCTGTCTAACGTTTATTTCATAGGCTGTTTGTACAACTCCTCGCTTATTATTATGCAATTGCCACGTAAATCTAGGATGAGTAACACCTAACCCCATTGGTTCTTTTAAATTTTCCGTTAAAAGATTGGTTATAATAGTTTGAGAAAAAACATTTCCTGCACAAAACAGGCTTATTAAAAGAAAAAGTGCTTTTTTCATGTTTTCGGCTTGGTTTACTTTCGTCCAGTTTTTATTTTTTAATATTAATATTTACTATATAATTGCTTAATCTTAATGAATTTCGTTTTTAAACAAACTATGCTTATTCAATAATTAACAATAAGTGTTTTATAAATTACAAAAAATAGGGAAAGCTTTTTTGCTCCCCCTGTCCTCAATTGTTTTAAATAGGGTTTTATTTTAAAGCTTGTTTTATTGCCGAGATAACAGGTTCTGCAAGTTTCTGATAACCTTCTGCCGTATAATGTACATCTCCGTCTTTTAGTTTATATTTTTTATGGATATCTATCGAGTGTTTATGTAAATCGCATATTTCTACGTCGTATTTTTTCATAACAGCTTTTGCTGCATCATTATAGGTAATTTCATCCCCTTCAAAACGACCTGCTTCATCTGGAGGAATCATTGTAGTGGTTACAAAAACTAGCTTGGCACTTGTTTTTTTAAGACGTTTCACCAGCTCTTCTATATTTTTTTCGTAAACATCTACCGTATAGGTGATTTCTCCGTTAAGCTTATCTCTTCTTCCCTGAACGGTAGATTCTGGATGGCGATAGCATAGGTCCCAAAGTCCCCAGTTGAAAACTATCACATCATATTTTTGATCTCCTAACCATTTATCCAGCATTCTCAGTCCGGTTCCCGTATGCTGAGCATTTCCTGGGTTATGAAAAACTTCTGCTTCATTAACTAAATCCTTTTTCACCGTTGGAAAATAACCTATGGATATCGAATCGCCTATGATAAGCACATTCTTTTTTGGAATTGTGAAAGCAAAAGCGAATAATAGCGCTATTGTTGTAAGGCCTAAAAAAATCCTGTTTAGCTTCATGTTTATTACTTTGGTACTATAATGTTATGGCTTGTTTCCACACTATATCTCTTGATGATTTTCCAATCATAATTTCTGCCTTTCCGGGATTGATTACAAACTGGTGTTTTTTTACATCATAGCTTGTAAAAGAATCTTTGTCTAATGGTACAGTTACTTTTTTAGTTTCACCTTTCTTTAAAAACACTTTTTCATACCCTTTTAGCTCTTTTGGAGGAGTTACCACTACAGAGTTAGACAAACCAACATATATTTGTGCAACCTCTGCTGCATCATATTCTCCAGTATTGGTAATATCAAATGAAACATTATAAACCAGGTTACCTGCTTTTTCTATTCTAAAGTTTTTGTATTCGAACGAGGAATATGTTAGCCCATAACCAAATGGATAATATGGCTCTATATTAAAATGGTCGTACCCTCGATATCCTACAAAAATTCCTTCTTTATAAGGCACTCTTAAATGTATCCCTTTAACATCCTCTGCATAGTAGCTTTTATAAGTTGGGTTTTCTTCCCATTTCTTTTCTATTGTTAGTGGAAGTTTTCCACTTGGAGATATTTTTCCTGTAAGTATTTCGGCCAAAGCTGTACCTCCTTGCTGCCCTGTATACCATGCCATCATAATTGCAGAGGCATTCTTTCCCCAAGAAGAAAAATCTACTCCACCACCTGAATTTACAACTACAATAACATTTTTATTTATCTCTGCTACCGCTTTAACAAGTTCTTCTTGCCAGGTTGGTATTGCAAATGTTCTGTCTTTATTTTCTTTTTCATTTGAACTATCGAACCCAACACTTAATACAATTTTGTTTACTGACTGAACTGCTTGTTTAAAAGTTACATCATCTAAATTCACTTTCTCATAAGCAAGATCAATATTGGCAGCTCCGGCCTTTTCGTAATATTCTATTTTAATGTTATACTCTTTTCCTGCTTCTGCTCTAAAAGAAGTTTCCTGACTGCGATAAGCTTTATCATGCCAATCTGAAATCACTTCTTTGTTATTTATAAACATACGGAAGCCATTATCGGCTGCTAATTTGAATTTAACTAAAGCATTGTTTTTGGGTTTGTAAATACTCGTCCATCTCACAGAAAAATTATCTTTCGGAAAATTCTGCATAGGAGCTTCATTTCCCCAATCAAAATCTACAGCTAAATCTGTTTGCGCTACTAATGGCTTTCCTCCAAGAACTATATTATCATAATATTGAGCATTAAATCCATTAGTTGTAGAACCCTTTTCTGTAAAAAACTCACTAGAAGCCTTAATATCTACTTTACTTACAATATCTTTAAACTGTATATTTTTAGTCCCCGCCAACTGTTTCATTCCACTCACAAGATCAACTGTAGAAAATGTATGTACAAAGCCGCTACCACCACCTGTTACTGTACGATTTGCATTGGGTCCAAGTATCAATACTTTGTCTTCTTTTGTAAGCGGAAGAATATTGTTATCATTTTTTAATAATACTACCCCTTCTCTTGCTAGTTCCAAAGCGACTTGATTTGAGTAGGGATTATTGTAAGGAATGCTTTTATCTTGTTGTTGTTTGTCTAAAAAACCGTAAGCGATAAATATTTCCAATAAATGGCGTACTTTTTCATCTATTGTTTCTTCACTTACTATTCCGTTTTTTATAGCTGGAATAAGAGTTTCTTTATTCATATATCTGCCACGAGGCATTTCTAAATCCAAACCTCCGTTTGCCGCATTAATTGAAGAATAAACAGAACCCCAGTCAGACATGAGAATTCCTTGAAAATTCCATTTATTTCTAAGGATGTTAATATTTAAATCAGCATGTTCCGAGGTGTGAACACCGTTTAACAAATTATATGCGCTCATTACAGCTCCCACATTTGCCTGTTTTATGGCTTTTTCGAAAGGACGTAAATATATTTCATGTAAAGTACGTTCGTCTATATCTGAACTTACATTATGTCTGTCCCACTCCTGATTATTTGCTGCAAAATGTTTTATAGTGGCTATTACACCTTGTGATTGTACACCCTGTATATAAGCAACTGCTGTTTCACCTGACAAGTATGGGTCTTCTCCAAAATATTCAAAGTTTCTCCCACATAAAGGTGATCTGTAAATATTAACTCCAGGACCTAATAAGATATGAATCCCTCTCGAACGAGCATCTTGTCCTAAACCTATTCCTAACTTTTTCACCAATTGCTTATTCCAAGTAGCAGCAGATAACATTCCACAAGGATACAATGTGCTTTCTGTTACATCATATTTTCTTATTCCTTGTGGACCATCAGCCATTCTTATATGTGGTATTCCAAATTCTGGCATGGGACGAATACCTGGATAATTGATTTTTTCTCCTCCGATATAATCTATTTTCTGCTCAAGCGTCATTTGCTTAAGTATCTTATCTGCTCTTTTTTTAACTTCTGGCGTAATAACTTGAGCTACAACACTGCTTGAAAAACAAGAAATCAACAAAAAATTCCAAACTCTTTTCATTTTATTTATAATAGTTACTGCACATTAATATTAATATGTTCTGATTTTAATCCTTTAGAAGAGAAGTCTACTTTTATATTTTCTGATTTCCCGTTTGACCTTATATAAGCTGTTAATTTTCCTTTGTAAGCATTTTGTTTATTATCTGTATAATCGCCCATATCGGTATTATTTCCGGCTTCAAGACCCAATAATTCGGCTCCTTCTACTTGGCAAAGTATTTCATTTGAAGCATTTTCTACAGCAATGCCATTTTTATCCAATATTTGCAACCTAATTTGTGAAACCCCGCCATTCTTCTTTATTTCATGATCATATTCCACAACTTTTATAGAATAGGCCTGCTGAGGAGTTTTTATAGCATACCTAGCTATTTCCTTTCCGTTTTTATCCATTCCAAGCACTTCCAGATTTCCGACCTCAAAAGGAATATCCCAATGTATTATGCCATTGCTAATTTCATAAGGTTTAGCTTCTCCTATTTTTTTCCCATTAAGCATCAGCTGTGCTTTAGCGGTATTGGTATAGCATACTACTCTTATTTTTTCTCCTTTTTTATAATTCCATTCTGACCAAGCATCTTCAGAAAATTTTTCCTGCCCATTATTATTACCCTCTGTTTGAGAAAGCACATCTTCGGGAATATTCTTTGCCCCAACATCTATAGAATAAGTACCTAAATAAGCCATTGGCTTTTCGCTCCATAAAGATTGTCTGAAATAGCCCCTTGGTTTTATAGCGCCAGAGAAATCTAACAAGCCTGAATAAAAACCTCGGGATGGCCACTTTCCTGATTCTCCCAAATAATCAATACCGGTCCATAAAAATTGCCCAAAAACATGGTCATTATCTAACACGGTTTTCCAAGCTTTTAAATCGTGGCGGTTTTCGCTTCCATAAATTATCCGTTTTGGATATTTCTCATGGTCGCTTATGTAGCGGCTTTCTGTATAATTATACCCTGCTATATCCAGTAATCCAGGATATTCTGTTTCATTAGACATAGCGACACCCGCTAATCCTGCTGTTACTGATCTAGAGATATCATATTGCTTTACAACTTTTACTAATCTTGCGGCTATGTTGCTCAAACGGTTGGCATCCGGAGCGTCTTTTTTATAGCCACCAAAAGCCTTTTGGGTAAAATCTCCGTTTCCGTCTAAAATTGAATGAGAATATGGATCGTTAGGATAATCAACTTCATTACCTATGCTCCATGCAAAAATAGATATATGGTTTCTATCTCTTCTTACCATATCAGCCAAATCGGTTGTTCCCCATTCCTCAAAAAAATCAAAAGTTCCGTCTAATTTTGGTGTTCCTACATTCCATCCTTCTATCCACTTTCTTTTTGGAAATTCCCATTCATCAAAAGCTTCATTTAGCACCAACATTCCTAACTGATCACATAATGCATACAAATCAGGAGATTGTGGGTTATGAGATGTCCTAATTGCATTAACTCCTATTTCCTTTAGAGCTATTAACCTTTTTTTCCAAACTTCTTTCGGAACTGCCGCTCCCAACACTCCTGCATCGTGATGAAGACATACGCCTTTCATCTTCATATTTCTTCCGTTTAATGCAAAACCTGTATTTGGATTAAATGTGAAATTACGAAAACCAGTTACTGTTATTGTACTATCTATCGATTTCCCGTTATGGCTTACTATTGTTTTTAACTTATACAATTTTGGAGATCCTAAAGACCATAATTGTGCATTAACTACATCTAAACTTATTGCAAGTTTATCTTTTCGCCCTTTATTAACATTAATTTCGAAACTTTTAGATGCAACTGATTTTCCATCTGGTGCAAAAAGTTCATGAACAATTTTAAGCTTTTCGTCTTTGTTTGTCGTATTTTCAAGCTCTGTTTCAACTTTTAAAGTAGATTTTCCGTTTTCTATTTGTGGATATGCAAAAACTCCCCACTGGGCAATATGTATTGGATTTGAATAAACCAGCCAAACGTTACGGTAAATCCCAGAACCTGAATACCATCTCGAATCTGCATATCGGCTATGGTCTACTCTTACAGAAATTACATTATCCTGCCCATATTTAATATAAGGGGTAGCATCATACATAAAGGAGATATAGCCATTAGGACGGCTGCCTAACAATTGCCCATTAATATAAACCTCGCTACGATTATATACCCCTTCAAAATACAAATAAACCTTCTTTCCTAATTCTTTCTCTGGTATTTTTAACGTTTTTCTATACCAACCAATACCACCTGGCAAATAGCCGGTGCAACTGGCCAACGTAGAATCTAACTTTCCTTGAATACTCCAATCGTGAGGCAATGTTACTGCTTGCCATTTACTGTCATTAAATAATGGAGTTTTTGCTGCAGCTTCATCAGAAAGTGTGAATTTCCAATCTGTATTAATTTTCTGGCTACTACCAAATCCTACCTGTGCATATATAGAAAAACTCAGAGTCAGCAAAAATGTTAATGATAATATAATTTTTTTGTAAATTGGATATGACATATAATTTTAATGCTTAGTATTAAAGATTCTTATTTATTTCTAGCTATATCCCTCCTAACTTTAACCCTTGACTCAGGATAAACCATGGATATATTCGAATTCACTTACTTTTTTTATTATTATTTATTATTGATAAAAACCTGAGCACAAAACCGATCTTTTTAAATCAAAAAGCTATTAATATACAGCATATCTAATATCATTAAGATACCTCCACATCTATTATTTTATTAATGCCTGGCATCATTAAATATCACAGAATTACTTAGCTTATCAAGATTCTATTTCTATACAAAAGAAAGACTATAGTATAGTAATAGTATCTCAAATAGGTGTAGATTTATCTCAAAAATTAAATATATTGAGAATAGACAAAGATTAAGCACATTTAAATGGTGCTAAAAGGCAAGGTATATATTTAATTAAGTATACTAGTTTTGATTAAGTAGCTATTGGGAAGGCTTCTCCTTCTTCTATTATTGGTGGTAAAAATTCTCTCTGCTTGATGTCAACTCATCTTCCATACGACGAAGCCTGTAAATTAAGGTCATAATTATAATAATAGTTATTAAGGTAATCGCATCAGAAAAAATATTCAGTTTATTTAATCTAATAAATTCTTCAATAGTAGTAGCATTATATCTGAATGAAATTTGTCCAAGAATACCACAGATTAACCATAATACCCACCAGATAACAAGTAAAGGTGTTTTTTCTATATGATCCTTACCAATAGTTTCGGATTGGGTATTCTGCCAAATTTCTTTCATAATTTCAAAAGGTCTAATAAAATTAAGAAAGGGAATAAACCATGCTGCCACAGCCATATTATCACCATATTTAGTATTTACTCCTAATTCCCTTAAATTATAATATGCCCGACGAAACCATCGGATAAAAAGAACTACTGTAACTACATATATTATCAGATTAATTCCATTCACTATTTGCTGCCTAGTATCGTTAGCTTCCGCCTCAATCATATCAACTCCCAAAATGACTGCTTTATCCATAAAATAATATTCCATGATATTAGAACCAAGACAAAATATAGAAGAGATAAACAATGCCGTGAATGACAATATAAGCTCGTTTGCTCGTTGTCTATTAGGTCTAAGATATACAGGTTCTATATTGGTTATTGCAGAAGTTTCCATAAAGATTGATTTTTATGTGTATTTAATCGGAATAGTTTTAATTGGCCTTAAACTAATATTACATCCTGTTTTTTAAATTAAATTCAGTACTGTAATTTATTATATTTTCAATTATAAAACAATACTAAACACATTTCATGATAAAAATCATCAAACACAATTAAGCATTTATTAAATATAAATAAAAAATCAACTTCCAGCTTAATCTTTGATCTATTCTCACCTGCCAGAATACATAGGAAATAAAAAAGCCAAAGTTAGAATTAACTTTGGCTGAGTACCCAGCGCCGGAATCGAACCGGCACATCCGAAGATATTGGTGTTTGAGACCAACGCGTCTACCAGTTCCGCCAGCTGGGCATTTTTTTTAGACATATCTGTCTAACGGGACGCAAATATAAGCAGCGATTCTCTAATTCGCAACAAATATTTCTTCCTGTAATAGATATCTTTAATTTTTTTGAGCAATTCTTTTTTATCAAGCTGATTTACAGACTCATATTTTTCAATATTTTCTTCGTTTTCTTTATCCAAATCGGCTTCTATTTGCTGTACTTGATGTTTTATCTCAATCAGCTTATCTGCATCGAAGTCAAATTCCATCTCCATTAAAGCTTCATTAACCTCCATCATCTCCATCAGAAAATCGGCAGGTAAATCATATTTCTCACCCTCCAATAATTCGCCCTCTAACTCCAATACATAAGCCAGTGTTTTGTTTTTATGAGATAAAACCTGAAATGCTTTATTGTTTAAAGTAGAGAGTTCTAAAATTTCTTTTTGTTTTTCGTCAGCTTCGTTGACATAAAAATCCGGGTGATACTGCTTGCTAAGCTCATAAAACCTGGACTTAACCAATTTCTGATCGGGTAAAAATGAAACCGGAATATTATAGAATTCAAAATAGTTCATTTATTTTCTAATATAAGGCTGAAACTGTTTAAGAATAAGAAAAATTGTCAATTCTATGATTTTACATAAACTCAAGCTCTTTCCCTATCGTTTCCAAAAGAAATCTATACCCACTTTCAATACTAGCAATTCTTTTTAGATTTACGATTTCAATAGCTCTTTATACTGCAAACCGAGTAGGTATAATCTGCATATATCTGGGTTAAGACAAACCATACCCCAGATATATGTGATCAATTTATCAATAATCCTTTATTTAAAGGCTTTAAATATATCGTTACCTAAAACAAATACCATTAGGGTAGCCAATATAACAAAACCTACTATTTGCGCTTTCTCCATAAATTTATCGCTCAATGGCTTACCTTTAATCATCTCGATAAGCAAGAACATAGAATGTCCGCCATCAAGTGCTGGTATAGGCAATAAATTCATTAACGCTAAAGCCATAGAAAGTAAACCTGTAATATTCCAGAATTTAACCCAATCCCACGTACCTCCATATAATTTACGGGCTATTTCTACAGGTCCCGAAAATGCTTTATTGGCTTTTACCTCTCCCTTAATTACCTTACCTAAACCTTTTGCATTATCTACTAAAGAAGTCCACGCTTTAGAGGCTCCTATCGGTAAAGATTCGAAGAAACCATAATATTCTGTTTCAAACTTAATCTCGTCAAATTTAGGGAGAAATCCTATTGTTCCATCTTCACTTACCTTTACAGGAAGCTCCAAATTTTCTCCGTTTCTTCTAACCTGCAGGTTAACTTCTTTATTAACATTTTCTTTCAGTAGGGTTTGTACCTGATCAAAGAAAACCGACTCTTGCCCGTTAACACTTATAATCTGATCTCCCTTTTTTAAACCCGAATTAGAGGCAGGCATTCCGCTCACGACAGAATCTACCACAAACTTGGTTCTTGGTGTTACAAACTCTCTGATACCGTGATCTGCAATGGTATTTAGCAAACCCGGAGGAACAGTAATATTCTTTTCTTTTCCGTCTCTAACAACCGTTATAACTGAATTACCTAAGATTACATCTGAAGTCATCATATCGGTAAATTTCACCAATGATTCTCCATTAATAGCAACAACTTTATCTCCGGCTTGTAAGCCCATCTCTTTACCTACTATTCCGGGGGCTATACCATATTTTAATTCACTGTTTGGAATATAAGACTCTCCATATTTAAAAGTCATCATCCAAAAGATAAAAATACCTAATATGATATTTACCGTTACTCCGCCAAGCATTACGATTAACCTTTGCCAAGCTGGTTTAGACCTGAATTCCCAAGATTGCGGCTCCTGTTTCATCTGCTCAGTATCCATAGATTCGTCTATCATACCTGCAATTTTCACATAGCCCCCCAAAGGCAACCAACCTATACCATATTCTACTCCTTTATAATTCACGCTGAAGAGTTTAAATCCCCAGGCATCAAAAAACAAATAAAACTTCTCTACTTTAATACCAAAAGCTCTTGCCGCCCAAAAGTGTCCCAGCTCGTGTAATGTCACCAAAATCGACAATCCCAGCAAAAGCTGGCCAATCATAACTAATACATCCATTCTATTATATAAAATCTAAATTCAAAAGTATAAATCAAAAACAAGGTACTCTACGGCACCCTATCTTTCTAAAGTACTTAAATAGTGTTAACTAATTCCATTGCATAAGCTCTGGTTTCTATATCCGTCTGAAAATAATCTTCTAATATAGGATTTTCCATAAATTGGATATCCTGCATACAACGTTCAATTATATCACTCATTTGTAAAAATCCTACCCGCTCTTTCAGAAACTCGGCCACTACAACCTCATTTGCTGCATTTACAATACAGGCCATATTACCACCTTTTTCCAAAGCTTCAAATGCATAAGCTAAGTTTCTAAACGTTTTTTTATCTGCCGGTTCAAAAGTAAGCGAGGGATAGTCCAGAAAATTAAACCGCTTAAAATCACTATCTATCCTCGATGGATAAGTTAATGCATATTGGATAGGTAATTTCATATCAGGTACTCCCATTTGCGCTTTCATGGAACCGTCTCTAAACTGAACGATGGAGTGGATAATGGATTGTGGATGTACAATTACATCTATTTCTTCAACATCTAAACCAAATAACCATTTAGCTTCTATCACTTCCAACCCTTTATTCATTAATGAAGCAGAATCAATGGTTATCTTAGCCCCCATTGACCAATTGGGATGTTTCAATGCCTGATGATGGGTTACACTTTTCAGAAAATCTTCGGTTTTACCTCTAAAAGGCCCGCCCGATGCAGTAAGATAAATCTTTTCTATATCGCTTTGTTTCTCGCCCACTAAACACTGAAAAATCGCAGAATGTTCCGAATCCACTGGTAATATATCTACCTGATTCTCCCGAGCCAGGCGCGTCACAATTTCTCCTGCAACTACAAGTGTCTCTTTATTGGCTAATGCAATATGTTTTTTTGCTTTAATAGCCGAAATAGTGGGATTTAACCCACAAAAACCTACCAATGCGGTAAGTACGATATGTATTTCTGGGAGAACTACCGCTTCTGATAAAGCTTTATGTCCTGCTTTTACTTCTATAGATGTGCCTGCTAGCGCTTCTTTCAGTTGACTATACTTGCTCTCGTCTGCAATAACCACAACTTCCGGATTAAACTCCAACGCCTGTTTAATCAATAAATCTGCATTAGACTGTGCTGTCAGCACGATAGCCCTGAAGAGCTCTGGATTGGCTCTGATTACATCTAAAGCTTGTGTTCCTACACTTCCGGTTGAACCGAGTATAGCTATATTCTTTTTATTATTAAATTCCAATTCATCTAAATTTACAACAGATACTTTTGTAATTTATCTGCCAAATCTCTATCGTTTGTTAATCTTGGGACTTTATTTTGCCCGCCTAACTTCCCTTCTGCTTTCATCATATTAATAAAAGCATGGGGTTGCAACATACTAATTTTTAAGGGTTGTAATACTTTCCCTTCTATTAAGTCGCTATAATAAATATTTTTTTTCTGTAATTGCTGATCTACTTTTAATCTGAACTCCTCCATATCTGCCGGAGCTTTCACAAACTCTACAAACCACTCGTGATAAGGTAACTCTCCTTCTTCCGGATTTACCTGCGGAGCTACTGTAAATTCAGTAACTTCCAAACCTTCTTCTTTAGCTACAGTCAACAAAGCATACTCTACTTCTTCTCCAATAACATGCTCTCCAAACGCAGAAATATAGTGTTTTATTCTTCCTGTTACCAATATTTTATATGGATTTTTAGAAATAAACTTCACGGTATCTCCTATGGAATATCCCCAAAGTCCTGCACTGGTGTTTAAAACTATTGCATAATTTTTATCCAGTTCTATTTCTCCCAGACTTAACCTGGTTGGACTTTCATTAAAATACTCTTCTGTTGGTATAAATTCATAAAAGATACCTGCATCGGCCAAAAGAAGTAATCCTTTTTCTGTTTGCGAATCCTGATAAGCAATAAAGCCTTCGGATGCCGGATAGGTTTCTATAGAATCTACACGTCTGCCAATGGTTTCTTCAATCTTGGCTCTGTAAGGTTCGTAGTTTACACCTCCGTAAACAAACAGATTGAAGTTCTGAAATATGTCTTTTATTTTTTTCCCTCCTGCTTTTGCAGAAAGTCTGTCAAAATACATTTGACACCAGGGTGGAATACCTGATATCAAACGCATATCTTCATGGATAGTCTCCTCAACAATAGCGTCTACCTTGGTTTCCCAATCTTCTATACAATTGGTGTCATAACCGGGCAGACGATTTTTTTGCAGATAACCAGGTACATGGTGCGCTACAATTCCCGAAAGCCTGCCAAAATAAATCCCTCCTTTTTTATCCATTTCCGGGCTTCCTTGCAGGAATATCATTTTCCCATCTACAAAATCAGCCCTCCCGGTTTCATGAATATAGGTTAACAAAGCATTTCTGGCGGCTTTGATATGTTCGGGCATAGATTCTTTGGATATAGGAATATATTTCACACCAGAAGTAGTGCCGGATGTTTTGGCAAAATACAGCGGTTTCCCTTTCCATAACACATTTTCTTCCCCTTCTACTACTCTATCTATATATTTTCTTAGTCCTTCATAATCTACTACGGGAACTTGTTTTTTAAAGTCTTCATAGTTCTTAATAGTACTAAAATGGTGGTCTTTCCCAAATGCTGTATCCTGAGCTGAGGAGATCAGGGTTTTAAAAACTTTCTGCTGAGCCTCTACTGCATGATATTTCCATTTGTTGATTTTTTTTACCACAAATGAGGCAAATGGTTTGCTTAACGCTGATTTTATTCCCATTGCACTATATTATTGTTCTATCTCTTCTTTTTCTCCACGCTCATCGGGATGTTCTTCTTCATAGGCGTACACCAACTTTCTGTAGGTTACCACCAAAACAATGTTTGTAAACGGATAAGTAACTATAATACCTACTCCCAATGCCAGAAATCCCAAAGCTATAAACCCTACAACCAGCAACAATACGGTCACTATTTTTAACAGGTTATTTTCTGTAAGTTGTCGACTTTGTCTTAGCGACTGAAAGGAGGTTGAATTATCATCCACAATAAAACATGGAAAAAACATAAACCTCATGATGATTATAAAAAGCAATATAAGGGCTATTGCTGCTAAAATCTCGACTACTGCGGGGCTATCTTTTACAATATCAACAAAATCATTAAATACCTTAATGGTTGTTAATTTGGTATAAACGAGGTTAAAAGTAGCGACTATAAACCCCAGTAAAAGGGTTAACGAAATGAAACTGGATATATTTTGCCACGATGGTATCAACTCGGTCATCCCTATTTCCTTATCTTCATAGTCTATTAAATGGAAAGCAAGTTTATAAAAACCCAGCGTAGCCATACTGTTAACCACCAACACCAGAAACAAGGTGATAAAATTCACCATTAAATTAGAAGACACAATCAGATAGGCTGTGATCAGTTGTAATATGGAAATGGACACAAAAGCCACCAAAGAATACCCCACAATAACCAAAAAGTTCTTCTTGGTAATATCCCATGCGGTTTCTAAAACTTCAATTACAGAGAAAGATTTATCCATATTTAGCAAAAGCTATTTGTCTTTTAATATTATTCTTTTCCAAAAATCTTGTATAAAGCCAAAACCATACGCTGTTAACTGAATGATTGAAGCTATTATGCTCAAAAGTGCAACATTTAATGATTTGTTTTTCAACAATGAATCAATAAATATCAACAAAATATAAATTAGCAATAATGTATTGCATATTCCAGCAAAAACACTGCTAAAAACGTTACATACAAGGGTAAACACTAAAAACAGTGTAAACAGTGCCGGAAAGAAATGTACGGCTTTTAATGTCTGGGGAAAAAATTTGTAGATATTAATCCTCGCCCGTCCAAAAAAATGCAATTGTTTCCAAAACTGTTTAAAACTGGTACGTCTTTTATGATAGACTTTTGCTGTTGGAATTAACCCTATCTTAAAGCCGGCCTCGTGTATACGTATAGAGTATTCTATATCTTCGCCTAACCGGGTAATTAAGAAACCGCCTACCTTTTCCCATACTTTTCTGGATACTCCCATGTTAAAACTACGAGGGTGGAACTGTCCGCCGGCATTTTTCTTTTTACCCCTGATGCCTCCTGTGGTAAAAACAGAAGTCATAGCGTAACTAATGGCTTTTTGTACAGGCGTAAAAGAACTATGCGCATCATCAGGCCCTCCATAGGCATCTAAATGATGTTCATACAGGTAATTTTTAACCGTTTCTAAATAATTTGAAGGTATCAGACAATCTGAGTCGAATATCACAAAGTAATCACCTCTGGCTCTTTCAAAACCATAATTACGGGCAAAACCCTGTCCCTCATTTTCTTTATAGTAATAGTGAATATCTAAATCTTCACGAAAAGCATCTACTATTTCTTTCGCATCTAATTTTGAACCATCTTCTATAACCAACACCTCAAAAGCTGTGTAGGTTTGTTTGGTGAGGGTTTCTAAAAGCTCTTTTATTTCCTGCGGACGGTTATATAAGGGAATAATGACTGAAAAAAACATAACGAATTACGATTTTAGATTTATAAAACCACTAAGAAGTAAAAATTTCAAAGCTGCTTAATTACTGGATTTGATGTTTCCGTCCGGGGTTTCATATCTTTTGGATCTCCGTTACCTGCCACTTTATATTTCGACCTCTATTTGATAATTGTTCCTGTTTGATGAGCTTCTGGAAACCAGCTCGGCAACAAAGCCTGTTAAAAAAAGCTGGGTACCTACAATAACCGCTACCAAAGCAATATAAAACAAAGGTTGGTCTGTTACATCTCTGTAAGCTGTTCCACGCGCAATATGGTAGAGTTTTTCTGCAATAATCCAGATTGCCATAATGGTTCCAAAAAAGAAACTGAGTACTCCCATAGATCCAAAGAAGTGCATGGGCCGCTTTCCAAACTTGCCTACAAAAAATATAGACAACAAATCCAGAAAGCCATTTATAAAACGGCTCATTCCAAATTTGGTAGTTCCGTATTTTCTGGCTCTATGTTCTACTACCTGCTCTTCTATTTTTCCAAAACCTGCCCATTTGGCTATTACGGGTATATAACGATGCATTTCGCCATATACCTCTATATTTTTAACAACAGCGCTTCTGTAAGCTTTTAAACCGCAGTTAAAGTCATGCAAATTATCTATGCCCGACATCTTACGGGTGGCTGCATTAAATAATTTAGTGGGAATGGTTTTGGTTAATGGATCGTAACGCTTTTTCTTCCAGCCCGATATCAGATCCAGTTTTTCATCTTTAATCCTTCGGTATAATTCAGGAATTTCGTCTGGCGAATCCTGCAAATCTGCATCCATAGTAATCACCACATCCCCATGGGTAGTTGCAAAACCTACATTTAATGCGGCAGATTTACCGTAGTTTCTCCTAAACTTAATGCCTCTTATTTCCTGATAGTTTTCTTTCAGCTTCTCTATAACTTCCCACGATTTATCATTACTGCCATCGTCTACCAAAATTATTTCGTAACTAAAATTATTGGTATCCATTACCTTTTTAATCCATGCAGTCAATTCTGGCAGAGACTCTTCTTCGTTATATAAAGGAATTACAACAGATATATCCATCTTAATTATTTTCGACCCGAATTTAAATATATTGTTTTATAATTCTTCTCTTTCGACCTCAATGTAAATAGGTCTTGGATTTTTAAATATAAATGCGGCTATTAAAGACAAGAAAGCTCCCAGTAAAGTATAACCTATTGAAGAAGATATGGCTGCCAAAAACACACCCCAGCTTCTTGCCATGTTTATCCCGGTTTCTATTTCTTCTGATGATTTACCTTGACTTAACATCATTCTTTCTGCTTCCTGCAAGCTTTGTTCAAAAACTTCGGCATTAATGTATTTAAGGTAAATAAACATAAAAACGCCCATTACAAAAGACACTAAAGAGGCATAACGAAAGCCTGTTGTAAAAGCTCTTTTAATACTGATAAAACCTTCCAGATCTTTATCTCTATGTTGTTTTATACTCATCATAAGTCCAAATACAAAAGGTACATATACCAGATACACAACAGGTGATTTCTGATCTGTACCTGAAAAATGTACCAGCAGAGTGGCCACCACCATAATGGTTGCCATTTGCCAGGCCCACCTGAATGTTATTTTACCGGGACTTACTTCTAATTCGTTCATTTCTTAGTTTTTTGTAGTTGCGTACGCCAGCAACATTTCAAGAATGGCCGTATCGTAAGGTGCGTCTTCGCTTAATTGTTTAAATTCTTTGATGTAGGCTTCGTTAGGGTTTACATTAAAGAAATAGCCCATTAACGGGTAAAAGATATCTTTAACTTCTGAATCTGGTGACAGTTTTTGAGATACCTTGGCTATTTCCTTTAAATCGCTGTCCATTAATATCTGGTTGGCAATAATATCCTCATAAATCCTGTGCTCGTCCTGAAACTCGTCTTCTTCTACCAATAAAAACTCTTTAAGGTAATCTTCCAGAGATGGGGTAATTTCCTCGTCTTCACATTCTTTAATATACAACAACAGGTTTAATACCTCTGTTCCCCTATCCATTGTCTGATTTTCAATTTCTTCCCATTCTTTAGACTCCAGATAATCTTCGTCCAGCTTCTTGGTATCTTCCGCAAAGAAATTAGTCAATAATAAATCAAATGTAACTTCTCTTAAAGCATCTAACTTCGGCGATGAATCAAACACTTCATCCATTGCTTCTACTTTAGACATAAAGTCTTTATCTGATTCAAATACATCTGATAATGTATTAAGTTCTTTTTGCGAAGAAACACCTTCTAACGCAGAAAAGGTATTAAAAAAGCTTTCTAAAGCTGCTTTTACTTTTAAATCCATAGTTAAAATGCACTATTGGTTAGGCTGTCTTAAAACCCGATATACCCAACCTCCAGTATTGTATTAATTGTTCAATATTTTATTGTTTATCTCTATTACTTTAAAACTGCATAACCTGTGCATTATTAATAGTTGCCCAGACTTTACCTTTTAACTGCTGCCCTATGTATGGCGAGTTTTTAGATTTAGAGTAGTTTACTTTCTCTGTATATTCCCACTCCGACTCGTCAAACAACACCAGGTTAGCCTGCTGCCCTACTGTTACAGATGGCACCGGTAAATTGAGTATCTGGCGTGATTTTACAGAAAGCTTTTCTACAATTTGTTCTGGTTTTAACCCTGCTTGTACAAGCAAAGGTAAAACTGTTTGCAAAGCAATTATTCCGTAAGCCGCTATCTCAAACTCCACCGCCTTAAACTCTATTTCCTGTGGCGTGTGCTGCGATACGATGGTATCAATTGTCCCGTCCTGTACACCTTTTAACAATGCTTTCACATCTGTTTTTGTTCTTAACGGTGGTTTTACTTTATAATTGCTATCAAAATCATGTAAAGCCTCTTCTGTAAGCACTAAATGGTGTGCAGCAACATCACAGGTTACGTTTATTCCTTTTTTCTTAGCTTGTTTTATCAACTCTACCGCATGCGCTGTTGATATAGTTGTAAAATGTATTTTAGCATCGGTATATTCTGCTAGGTACAAATCTCTTACAATCATGAGCTCTTCGGCAATGTTAGGAATACCTTTCATGCCCAGATAAGTGCTCATTTTGCCTTCGTTCATTTTTGCCCCTCCAGCAATTGAACGTTCTTCCGGATAAGAGATTACCAGTGCATCAAAACCTTTAG
Source organism: Pseudopedobacter beijingensis (assembly GCF_042678145.1). NCBI lineage: Bacteria > Pseudomonadati > Bacteroidota > Sphingobacteriia > Sphingobacteriales > Sphingobacteriaceae > Pseudopedobacter > Pseudopedobacter beijingensis. Next base: position 64,963 of record NZ_JBHUDG010000015.1, read on the forward strand.
CATACAATAAAGCTCTTTCCATAAGTCCTGCATCCTGCACCGGCTCATTACCATCAGAGAAAGCTACTGCGCCAGAATTGGTCATATCAAAAAGCTCTGCCAAATCTTTCCCTTCTCTTTTTTGCGAGAGGGTGCCGTACGGGTAAATATCTACCAACAGATTTTTAGCTCTGTTTTTAAGATACTCTACCTGAGATTTAGAATCTACTGCCGGCTTGGTATTAGGCATCATCCCCACCCCGGTAAATCCACCTGCAGCCGCAGCAACATTACCGGTTATAAAATCTTCTTTAGTTTCTACCCCAAGCTCTCCTAAATTGGCATGCAGATCAAAAAATCCGGGAGCAAGGTATTTTCCTTTTCCGTCTATATTCTCTCCTTCAAACTTTAAAGACGAACCTATTTTAACTATTTCTCCGTTTTCAATCAGCACATCGGCAACTTTACCATTATGGTCTGAAGACGGGTCTACAATTGTACAAGATTTTATAAGGATATTCATTCTATATAAGTGCTTTTGTTTCAAATCTATTTTATGATGCCTTTGCCGTTCGGTTTACTTTTAAGAACCTAATCAGCAAAATTTCTACAGCCAAAAACAGTAAGGCCAAAATTAGACAAAGTTTCCATAATGAAGTGCCTAAATTATCGTCTTTTATTAAGTTGGATATAGAACTTTTAGGATTATTAAAAATCTCTGACGAACTTAAGCCAAACACATTTTTAAGTGCTACATCTGTATAATATTTATTATGAGATTCTTTACGACTATCGTTAAAAGCGGTAATCTGTAATAATTTATCCGCATTAAGCAGCTCGTAAAACCCTGCTTTTTTTATTTGATCTGCAAAGTAAAGCAAGGTTCCGTTTTCAGTATTTCTAACCTGAGGAATAATCTCATCCAATCCGTTTTTCAGTTTAAGCACATCACTTTCTGCTACATTTACATTTCTTAGCACCAGACTTTCGCTATGGTCTATGGTATAAAACAACTGATCTTCTACACGCGACGACATGGCCATTTTAAATAAGGTAGGTAAGAACAGTCCATGCACCGCAAAGTTAGAAACCTGTGCATCAATCGGGTAAGCACTCAGGTAAATATTCCCTTTACCCAACTGATATACATTTAAAAGCGAAAGATTTCCTTCACTCAACAATGTAGTTTTGGTGGTTCTGGATTGCTGGCTCAACACAAAATATTCGCTCGAACGGGGCAAATCAAAGTGTGCCGTTTTACCATCAAACAAATTAGTAAACAGGCTGTGCTGCAAGTTTATTTTATCTGCTTTAACAGTATCTTTTTTTAACGCAACGGGATAATCTGCCTGTAAAGTGGTCAAAAAACTACGGTACGATTCTAAATTGGCATCTAAAGGTAAAAACACACTTAAATTGCCTCCGTTTTGTACGTAGCTTTTTAGCTGTTGCGATAAACCTTCCGAAACATTGGTTAATCGGTTAAGTACAATAAGGCTATTTTGTTTAAAAGCATTATAATTGATGGCGCTTTCGCTGATGTTATTTACTTCAAAAAAAGCATCTGTTGAAAATACCTGTGAAAAGTAATTGTTTTTAGCTTCGTTACTGATAATAGTCACAGCTAAGGTGGGTTTTACTTCGAAGGTAAAATATAACTTATCGTCAAAAACAACCGGATAGTCTTTAATAGTAAGCTGGGCCTTATGCCAACCGCTGGACAGTCCTGAAAAGGACAGGGTATCTTGTATCTCGCTTTCTGCCTTAACACTTACATTTGCTATAGATTTTAAGCTGCCGTTTATATGTAAATTAACGGCTACGTTATTAACGGCTTTTGGAGAATGGTTCCTGATTTTAAAAACCAGCTTCTCGGATGCATTGGGCTGATGAATAGGAGTTATAAACCACACACTATCTACAGATACATTTGGTATAGGATGCGCCTCTAACTTTACCAGTTTGTAACTGATGGTAGAGTCTAAGGGCATTTTGGTTAACACTCCATCTTCCTGAAAATCAGACACCAGAAATCCATACTTATTAAAAGTCTGGTAATCGCGTAAGAAATTGCTTTGCCTTAAAAGTACCCTCTGGAAATTATTGCTTATAGGACTAATATTAAGCGAATCCAGTTCTGCCAAAAACTCGTCTCTGTTTAATAATCTATTTTGGCTTCCCAACAGATCATTACTCAACAGCTGAAATTTGGCATTATACGGAAATGCATCTGCCACTTCTACGGCTTTCTTTTTGGCTTCTTCAAAAAGTGATCCGCCTTCTGATACCGCTTCCATAGAGTAAGAGTTATCTACATAGATGCTTACAATATCATTAGCCATAGTGTCTGCCGCTTCTTTCCCCGGAAAATAGGGCTTAGAAAATGCTAATACCAGAAAAATAACGGCTAAAATACGGCTTAACAGCACCAATCTTTCTTTTAACTTCTCCCATGAAGATGTTTGTATCTTAATTTCTTCCAACATTTGGGTATTGGAGAAGTAAATCTTCTTGAATTTACGGAAATTAAAGAGGTGAATGATTAGCGGAACGGCTATCAAAAACAATCCAAACAAGAATTCTGGATAGTGAAACTTCATTAAGCAACAAAATTAAGAATTATATATTATATTTCTAGTTCGCAACTGATAACACAATATACAAATACATTAATTATCTGATCTATTGATTATGGAAAATCTCAATAAGGATCTCATTTTAAGAGAAAAACTAGCCATTGAAAGAACTTATATGGCTAATCAGACTACTTTTCTGTCATTTCTGAGAACTTCTATGTACTTTTTTGTAGCTGGTTTAACTATTGGCAACTTGTTAAAAACGGAAAACACAGAAATTATGATTGTTATTTTCTTTAGCATCTCCTTTATTCTATTATTTACAGGAGTAGTAAATTTTATTGTTCACCATAGATGGATAAAAAGAAACACCCAACATGTTGGCAATTATAAGATGGAATATATAAAAGATAAAGATGGAGACCGTTTTTAATAAACGACCATTTGAGGCTATTTAAACAATAACATGCTATTTAGAGGACTTGCCGTATACTGATTTCATTCTCTTAATACATTATCATTACAACAAAATAATACTTTAAAGTAAAGGTCGCTTATACCGAACGGCATAAGGTGGTTACTCCGAACGGCGTAAGGTGCTTACTCCGAGCGGTGGAAGTGGTATACTCTAAACAGCTAAGTATATGTTATCTATATTATTGTTTATATTGTGTTTTAATACATTTGTTTATTATCGTCTTTACACAGATTATCTGATTTAAGAACTTGCTGTAGTATACTCTTGATTACGAAACTATCACGGTTAAGGGATATTGTTTTCCACTCATCGTTTTTGGTTAATTGCTCCTCGGTTTCCCTTAATCATTACACACTAATTATTACACATTAATTTTTCAAATATCCAATACAAAGGGGGATCCCGGGACAAACCCGGGAAACAGCCCTCTGTAAACTATCTGCTGTTATTTAAACAGACATGATAGTCCTTCCCTACAACAAACCTTTTATAAACTTCATCATCTCGGGATGTGCAAAATCTGCCCCTCCGGTATGCTTAACTACCATTTCGCCTTGCTTATTCACAATAATTGTGGTGGGAATGGCATTAGAGGCTAAACTCTCTGGTAAAACAGCTGTTTGCGCATATACGGGTAAACTATAACCATTCTTGTCCATAAACTTTTTTGCTTTCTGGATATCGCCATCAACATCTACTATAAAAAATTCGATATTAGGGTCGTCTTTCAGTTTCAGGTAAAGCTCATTTAAAGAAGGCATTTCGTGGATACAGGGCGGACACCAGGTTGCCCATAAATTAATAAATATCACCTTATTTTCGTAAGCACTTAAAGACACCTTTTTGCCTTCCTTATTCATAAAAACAGCATCGCTGGCAGTGTTTGCTTTAAAAAATGGATGTTGCCCCATTTTTACTTCAGCGACATGCTCTGTGGGTTTGGCTGTCTTTTCTGTTTTATTGTTAGCAAATACAAGTGCCACTGCAAAAAAACCTATGGTTAATGCCAATAACCAGTACATCCGTTTATTCTTCATATCCTTATTTCTTTAGATTGTTTACTTTTTCTCCTTCAATTATTTCCTCTGATGCTTGTTTTATAATACGTGAGGTTTCGTTTAAATGTCCAAACACTTCCGTTTTTTCTGTTTGTCGCACTCCAACTTTTACTGGAATACGGTTGGCAACACCTTCATCATTTACACTAATTACAAAAGTTCCGGATTGTGTCTGCATAATGGCTGATGCAGGCAGCCACCAGGTGGCTTCTTTGCGCTGAAAAGGAATACTTACTTCTGCGTAATCGCCACCACGCATTTCTGATGCATTATTAATTACATCAAATTCTAAAGCCAGGGATCTATCTCTGTCATCTATGATACTGGCATTTCTGGATAACACGGCTTTAAACTTTCTATCAGGGTAAGCTAAAACACTAAAATCGGCTTCTAAGCCAGTATATACTGAATTGGAATATACTTCCGGAACGGCTACAGACAGACGTAACTTAGTGTTTTGTGCCAGGGAGAATAATGGTTGCTGACTGTTTTCGCCAACCAAAGCTCCTTCTGATACATTTTTAGCCATTATAATTCCATCAAACGGAGCGGTTATTCTTAAATAGTCTTGCAATTGCGATGCTCTGCTGGTTATAGATTTACTGGATGTATAGGCTGCGCTATCACTCAGCATCAGGCTTTTGGCTTTGTCTAATTCTATAGCAGATATAGAACCGTTCTTTTTATCTGATGCCTGTAGTAACCTATCATAAGATTGTTTACTAAACAAATACTGCGCATAAAGCTTTTCCTGATTGGCTTTATCTGAGCCATATTGGTGATTAAGCTCGGGGGCTTCTAAGGTTGCCAGTAACTGACCTTTTTTTACCGCATCTCCCCTATCTACATATATTTTCCGGATAAAACCTTTTACCTTGGCATATATATCTACAGACTCGTAAGGTTTCAATTCTCCGGGTAACTGTACTTCGTATTTAGGCCTGTCCAATTCAGGATTTACCCACTCTATTGCTTTCTGCACAGCGTCTTTTCCTTGCTGTTCGCCCTCATTTTTAGTAGCCTGCTTACATCCCATTGCTAAAAGCAATATCAAAAGGGGGATATTAAACCTCACAAAGATTTTCATATTCAAATCGATTAATATTTTATTTATTGTTTATAGAACTTACTGGTTTCATCATCAGGGTCTAGCGATGGCTCCTGATAAGAAGCTTTTTGCATAGCCGCTGTAAAAAATGTAGGGATAAACAGCAAAATGGTAACTGTTGAAACTACCAGTCCGCCAATTACTGCCTGTCCCAAAGGTGCTACCTGCTCTCCCCCGTCTCCCATTCCCAACGCCATCGGAATCATCCCGGCAACCATGGCTGCGGCTGTCATTAATACAGGGCGTAAACGAGAGGACGCTGCCAACTGTGCCGCCTGCCTGGCTCCTAAAAACTTAGTTTTACGATAAAACTCGGCCTGGTTAATAAGTAGTACGGCATTAGACACTGAAACACCTATAGACATAATAATACCCATGTACGATTGCAAGTTGAGGGTACTGCCCGATAACCAAACGGAAAGCAGACTACCTGCCAACACTGCCGGAATAACGGATAATATTACTCCTGCTACTTTAAAAGATTGATAATAGGCAGACATCATTAAAAAGATAACTACAATGGCAACCACTAAGCCTTCTTTTAATCCCTCCAGGGTATCCAGTAATAAGCGCAACGTCCCTTCTTTCCATATACGTACGCCTTTCTGCGCCTCCCCGGCATTGGCAATAGCTTTGTCCACTGCTTTATTGGCCGTACCTAAATCTTTTTGGTACATGTTTGCCACGATGGTTACGTATCTGTTAGGCCCTTTCCTATTAATGTGAGCGGGTTCGTTAACCCGGCTAATGGTAGCCACATCATCCAAAATAGGTCGGGCATTCCCCTTCTTCAAAGGCAAAGACTTTAATCTGTTCTCTGAGTTCATGATGCCTTCCGGGATCTGCACCTGTACCTGGAATACTAATCCTGAACGCGGATCTACCCACAGGTTTTTATCTGTAAAACGTGTGGACGAAGTTGCTGCAGCTAAACTTCGGCTCACATCCTGAACGGTTAACCCGTATTTAGCTACTAACTCTCTGTTGAGTTCTATTTTAAGTGATGGATAATCCAACGGTTCCGCTATGCGTACATCTCTTAAAAAAGGTACCTTCTTAAGTTCTTTCTCTATTTTTGATGCATGCTTTTGCGCTTCTTTTACTTGATTGGCAGCTACTTTAACCTCAATAGGTGTCATAGAACCCTGGCCAATCACCTTCTCCATAAGCTCTATAGGCTCAAAGTTGTATTGTACATTAGAAAAATCTTTGTTCAGTATCCCTCTAATCTTCTCCTTTAACTCCTCGGCACTTTGTTTAACTACTTTCTTATTAAAAGAGAGCTGTAACACCGCTTCGCTGCTGGTACTGGTAAACAGAAAAATAGGGTTAATAGGGTTAGCTGATGGGTGCACCCCTACAAATGCCGATGTAATATTAAGTGCGCCTTCGGGCAACTCTTGTTTAATTTTTTTAGTAATCTGATTAACTAACAATTCTGTGTTTTCTAACCGGCTTCCCTGTTTTGCCTGTAGCCTTATTTGTATGTCGCCCCCATTAGAAACTGGCATAATATCCGTTCCTAAAAAACTTAACGCCACACTAATAATACTTGCCGTTGCCAATATATAAATACCTGCCAGCAGACTCTTCTTACGGGTTACTTTCCCTATAAAATAGGCATACCTGATTTTAAACTTATCAAAACCTGTTCTCTTTAACCTTTTATGGTCATGTACCTTTATTTTCATTAACCAGTTTGCCAGTATAGGAACAAATGTTTGCGATGCCACAAAAGATGCTATCATAGCCAGCGCTACAGATATAGATAGTGGCATAAACATATCTTTAGGAATCCCGGTCATCATTAAAGCCGGAGTAAGCACCGCCAGAATACTAAGCAGGATAAGCAATTTAGGTATAGATATTTCCAGAAGCGCATCTAAAATAGCTCTGGATTTAGATTTCTTAAGCTCAAAATGCTGATGGATGTTCTCTATGGTTACGGTAGCCTCGTCCACCAAAATACCAATAGATAAAGCCAAACCACTCAAGGTCATAATATTGATGGTTTGCCCAAAAAGGTGCAATCCTAAAACTGCAGAAAGGATAGCGATAGGAATGGTTAATACCACAATAAGCGCCCCTCTGGTATCTTTAAGGAAAAGAAACACCATTAACCCGGTTAATATGGCTCCTAAAATCCCTTCAACCACCAGATTAGAAAGTGATCTCTGGATATAAACAGATTGGTCAAACTCGTAATTTACCTGTACATCATCCGGCAATGCACTTTTAAGCATAGGGATAGACTTTTTAAGGTTATCTACCGCTTTTAAGGTAGAAGCATCCGGTTTTTTAATAATAGGCAAATACACAGATCTTTTACCATTTACCAGTGCATAGCCCACTGTCTGGTCTGCTGCATCCTCTACGGTTGCCACATCACCTACAAAAATAGTACGGTCGTTAACCATTTTTACAGGCGTACGCAAAAACTCCTCGGGTCCTTTTGAAATGGAGTTTACAGGCGCCATCAGGTTTTCCTGTCCAATGCGGATATTCCCGGCCGGAGAAGGTAAACTGTTTTTGGTAATGGCTAAGGTAACTTCTTCTGGATTTAATCCATGCGCTGCCATTTTTTGCGGATCTATATTAATAACTATAGAGCGCATGTTACCGCCAAAGGGAGCTGGTGCTGTAATACCTGGAATGTTTACAAACATAGGCCGTACACGGGTTATGGCTAGGGTTTGTAATTCTGTAATTGTCCGTTTCGGACTTTCGAAAACTAACTGCCCTACCGGTAAAGAACTACCATCAAACCGGACTACCATAGGCGGTACCGCACCGGCTGGTAAAAATCCCATAGCCCGCGAAACCTGCATAGACAGCTCTGCCGATGCCTGCGACATGTCTGTACCGGGATAAAAGGTGAGCTTCATTAGCGTTAAACCCTGTACACTTTTGAAATCAATATCTTTAACACCACTCACAAAAACCAGTACTTTCTGGAATTCGTTAGCCATAAAACCATCCATATAAGCAGGCGAAAGCCCTCCATAAGGCATGGCAATGTACATGGCCGGAGATTCTATCTCTGGAAAAATATCGACCTTAATTTTCTTGATTACCGAAAAAGAGAAATAAGCCAGCGCCATTACAACTACCATAATGGCAATGGGTTTTCTCAACGCAAATCTTATGATATTCATATATTTATGTGCTAAAACTTATCAAATAGGTTATTAAAGTCTCCATTAAGCTGCGCAAAAACCACTACCTGAAACCAGTACTTTTTGCTGGCATCCAAATAGGCTTTTTCTGTCTGTTGCAGCTGGCCTTGTATTTGTAAAAGCTCTGTGAGGTTCATTAATCCGCTTTCGTAGCGGGTAAAATACATCTCGTATGCTTCCCTGGCCTGCTCTACACTCAATTTGGATTTTTCTAACTGTCTGCGCAACTCATTAAGCTGGGCTAACGAGGCCTTGCGGGAGGTTTCATCTTTAAGCTTTACCTCATCGTAAGCTTTAGCCGCACTCAACTCCAGAGCCTGGTACTTTTTAGCTTCTTTCTTTCCTACATACAGATTGGTTATATCCCATCTTAAGCCTAGCCCTACCATATAGTTGTTGGCTATATTGTCAAAACCATTCTTCCATGAGTTAGAAACAAAACCGTTGGGATAAATTCCCACAGAACGGGTAGAAAACCCTCCCAAAAGGGCTAATGATGGGAATAAACTTCTATTGCTGTTTTTCTTTTTTAATAAGAATCCTTCCTGATGGAGTTGCTGATACTTTAGCGCAGGGTTTACAAATGCAGAGTCGGTATATAAAACGTTACCCTGAAACCCTTTCAAAAAAGCTGCTTTTTCCAGCTCTAAGGGCTCATCATTTACCGTTCCTAAATACAATTTCAGATAGTAATCGCTAGCCAGATAATTACTTTGTACGGCATCTTTATCTGCCAAAACCAATTGATAGGCCGATGCGGCCAGTAAAGTATCTGCCGTTGGTTTTAACCCGCTTATAGCTAACGTTTTGGTTATTTCCAATATCTCTTGTAAGCGGTTAATATTTTGGGTGCTCCAGCCTAAAGACTCGTACTGGTAAACCTGCTCAAGATACCGTCTGGTTACATCGGCTTTTAAAGCCAATATATAAGAAGCATAGTCTTCATAAGATTTTTTAATTTCCAGGTTGGCGATATTCTTTTCTATAGACTTTTTACCAAACTGAAAAACATCCCAACTACCCACTACCGACCCAAAAGCGTTAAAGGTTTCGTCCACTCCATTTATGGAAGTAGCTGACCCGCTGACATTAAAAAGCCCCGCCTGAGGATAAAAAGCTCCATTAGTGCCAGTATAGGTACTATAAGAGTTTTGAAACTGCGCATTAACTTTAGGCAAGTACTTACTTATCAGCAATACGCTGTCTATTTTTAAAGATTGTATATGTGCGTCTTTGAACTGAATGCCGGGATAGTTGTTTTCTACCTTTCCCCATACCTCTTTTAGACCCAATACATCTTGAGCCCGGGAGGGGACAGATACAACACAGCTACCTACAAAAAGCGCTAACAAGCTAATATTCTTCATGAAATTTTATTGAAATAAAAAACAAAACAGATAAGGCACCGTTCTAAACTGAGCCTATAGGATTAAAGGTTTTGGTATTGGGCTAAACTTTGTTTGTAAACAATACGGGCATCCTTAATTTGCCTTTATTGCTATTATTAAAGTACAGACAAATACGTAAAGCAAAGTTGGACTCTGGAAAAGCGCCTGCTTTTAGCTCAAAAACATAAAGCAACAGACCTCCAGTGTCTAAACAAGGCTAAAACCTTTATTTCAATAAATCCTAAATAATGAGAATACTGTTTTTGAGATAGATTGGAACTTTGTAATCTAAAACAGTTTGAAATGGCGAAGTGTAAGTTTCCTGCTCTCTCTCTACAAACAATGCAGAAAACAAGAATACCGATAGTAAAACAAGTGCTATAGGCTGTACCATGGGGCTGGCATGTGCCATAAGTTGTGTTTTTTCTTCCAGGACATCACATTTTTGAGTAACCGCAGATTTCTTTTGTTCTTTTACGGTCTTTGTTGATGCAGGCATTTCTTTTTCAATTAAAGAGCCTGCCATGAGGTGCCTAATAGAAGCTTTTATCGGACAGGAAGTTAACAGTATCAAAAAAAACGCAAGACATACCCTAAGGATGTGCTGTTGCTGTTTTCTTGAACTTAGTTTCATTGTCGTCATGCCCCAAATATAACCTCTTTAAGCATAAAACAAAAACGCCTGAACTTTCAGGCGTTTTTGTTTAACACATTTTAACGTATATATGACTATTTTGCCAGAACCTTTCTAATAAGTGCACATCATAACCATACACCCTCAGCTTGTCTGTTTCTTGTTTCCAAAAAACTATGCTTGTTTCATAAACTGTAAATCTGCACTAAATTTAACTTCATCGCTAACCAAAACACCACCTGTTTCCAAAGCCGCATTCCAGTTTAATCCCCAATCTTTACGATTGATTTTTCCCGCTACAGTATAACCTGCTTTCTCGTTACCCCAAGGATCTTTTCCAATTCCACCAAACTCAACATCAACTTTTATTTCTTTTGTGATTCCTTTAATCGTTAAATCTCCAACTAAAACAAAATCTTCTTCATCTTCTTTAACAATAGATTTGCTTACAAATGTAATCTCAGGATATTGCTCTACATCAAAGAAATCAGCACTTTTCAAATGATTATCCCTATCTGCGCTATTGGTATTTATCGAATCTGCTGTAATATCAACTTTTACCGAGGCATTTCTGATATCATCGCCATCAACATCAATACTAAAATTGTTAAACTGACCTTTAACATTACTAATCATCATGTGTTTTACTTTAAACACCATTTCGCTATGAGCGGAATCTAAAACCCATTTCATATTTTTTGTTTTATAATTTTTATACTTTATCTCTATTTTATTCAGGCTACATTTCCATTGGGACTTCCATCAGCAAAACCTCGGCACCCTGACTATTCGCCGTAATTTCCAATTTATCAACTTCCCAAATACCTAAACCATCTCTTTCGTTCAGTACCTGTCCATTTACAGTGATGTCACCTCTAAGCACAAACACATACACGCCATTTTTTTCTTTATGTAAAGGGTAAGACACAGAAAAATCTTTATCAAATTTACCCATGTTAAACCATGCATCCTGATAGATCCAAACACCTTCATCATCTACATTAGGAGATAATACCTGCTGTAATTTATTGTACCTGTCTTCTACATTTAAAGTAATCTGATCGTAACGCGGAGTAACATTTTCCTGATTAGGGAAAAGCCAAATCTGCAAGAATTTTACCTTCTCTCCTTTATTTGCATTGTATTCACTATGGTATACCCCTGTTCCGGCACTCATAACCTGCACATCACCATGTCTGATTATAGCTTTGTTTCCCATGCTGTCCTGATGTTCCAAATCACCCTCTAACGGAATTGATATGATTTCCATATTATTATGTGGATGAGTACCAAAGCCCATCCCTCCTTCTACAATATCATCGTTCAATACCCTTAAGGCGCCAAAATGAATTCTCTCCGGATTATTGTATCCAGAAAAACTAAATGTATGTCGACTGTTCAACCATCCGTGGTTAGAAACTCCTCTTGTCTCTGCTTTATGCAATACTGTCTTTGCCATAATTATAGATTTTAATATTTGAAACAGTTATCATAACTATTTCTTTTTCAATAATTTCAACAATTCAAAATTACGACTAACTTCGATTTAAACCATTGACCTAGATCAACAAATTCAAATCGTATAATAAGTATGTTATCACTTTCCCAAAACCGTATCGAAAAAGACAATGTGCGATAGATCTTTTAGTACATGACAAAATATAAAGGCATTTTAAGATAATGAGAAACAAAACTCTTCGCACCAGGTTTTCTCACCTCTTGACCGGCCTTTTATTCATAGTTTTTATTTGTTTTTTAGGATATTCATGAAATGAGGTACGAATTCATAAATACATTTTAACCTGAATTCGATTAATTATCACAGTTTAGGTAAAACCACAAACGTTATCTTGCTGAACTTGTTTCAGTATCTCATTATACGGGTTCTTACCCCCCCCTATAAGATTCCGAGTATCAGGAAGACCTAAATAACTGGAAAACATGACAAATAATAGTCGACCTCAGTTTTATAATCGAATGGAATAGCTTATGAATATTACTTTGCCTTCCCTTTTTTGCTGCAAAATCTATTTTTATTTCTTAAGATTTCGTTTTCTAATTCTGCTTAAAAACTCAGGTGAAATCCCCAAATAAGATGCAATCAAATGTTGCGGAACACGTTGCGGAATATGAGGGTATTTTTCCAAAAAAATTTCATAACGCTCTTGTGCGGAAAGCGCTACATAACCAAACAAACGTTCCTGATAAACTGCCAAATGCCTTTGTAACATTAATCGGAATGCCTTTTCCAATAAAGGTACTTTTTGCAAAAGCTCCTCCTTTACATTGGCATTTATCAAAAGTAAATCACAATCCTCCAATGTCTCTATAAACATTCTACTAGGTTTTTGATCTGAAAAACTGGATACATCACTCACCCACCAATTTTCAGTTGCAAAGGTCAAAATAGTTTCAAAACCATTATCATCTATAAAGTAGGTTTTTATACAACCTTTTATAATGAAAGCTTCGAAATTACAGATCTCTCCTTCCCTAAGCAAAAGCGTTTTTTTGGGTACGTGTTTAGGTTTCAAATAATGGTTAAATACAGCCAGCTCATTATCAGACAAACGGACACAATGGTTAATATATGCGTTGATCTCCTTAAACATGTTGGTTTATATTGCAGAAGTATTAATTTCAATAGGATTACTTAATATCTTATGTAAAGGGCATGCGTTTGCAACTATTAGTAATCTTTCCTTTTGCTTTTCATCTAAATCACCAATAAAACTCACCTTCCTGTTAATAATTGTCTTATTGGTAACCTCATCTCTTTCCAGCTCAATATCCGTTTTAACTTCTTTTAAATTCCATTGCTTTCTATCTGCATACATTTTTACTGTAGCACTGGTGCAAGCCGCAAGTGCAGAAATAAGGAGCTCTTTCGGAGAAAACCCTCTGTTTTTACCTCCCATAGCTTCAGGTTCATCCGCAATTAATAAATTTCCCGAATCTGACGTAATTTCAACCTTATAAAGCTCCGTACCAATAGTAGACTTTACTCTTTCCATGTTCCCTTCTTTTTTGATCTATTTCAAATATAAAATAAATTTTCGAAGTCAATTTTTCAAGAACATTTGGCCTATAAGTACATTTTTTGCCACAGAGTTGTTGTATCCATATAACTATTTAATTTTAATCCTACAACTACTATTTTCACCAATATACAATCACCCATTTAACAGAAATTAAAGTATAAATAACTATTTAGCCATAACTCTGCTGAACTTTTCTAATAAACGCATATCATATCCATACACATCCTGAATTTCCTTAAGCTTGCCATCCTCAACCTTTGCAGTATAATAAGCCAGAAACACCTTTATAGGTTGTTTCAGGCTTACCCATCTGGAGTTGGTGTCCTGCCCACTAATTTCTTCTTTTATTTTTTCGGTTTGCTTGACATCATTCACCAGAAAAGTTACCAAACCAGCCGGATCTGCCACACGCACACACCCATGACTAACAGCCCTGTTTCTCTGTCCAAAAGCACCTTTTGCCGGAGTGTCATGTAAATAAATGGCATAGGGGTTATCAAATATAAATTTGATCCTACCTAACGAATTATCTAAACCGGGGTTCTGTTTAAATGCAAAATCATTAACAGATATAGAATCAGAATCCCAATCAATTGTTTTGGCATCTACCAACTGCTTAGCTTTATTATATGCCACCATATTATGCTCTTCCAGGTATGCCGGGTTTTCTTTCAGCTTATTTAAAATCTCTTTGGCAGCAATACTTTTAGGGATATTCCAAACCGGATTAACTTGCATTCTATCTATTTTTCCGCTCAGAATAGGCGTTTCGTGATTATTACCTGATCTGGCAAATCCCTCGTTTTCCGTTTCCCCTACACAAACTTTCATCTCACCAGTTACACGTCCCTCGTCAACCATTTTCAGTTTAAATTCAGGAATATTCACCATTACATATTTATCAGGGTATGCTGCCGTTAACCAACGCAGTCGTTCCATATTAATATATACTTTCTCTCTTTGCGCAGCAGTCAATTCTGAATGAGACAATAGCTTTTGAAAATTCAGATAGTCTTCACTCTTGGGTTGAATTTCTTCCAAAAAGGCTATTAAATCTAACTGATCTAGTGCCTGTTGCGATCTAATCAGGTCCGGACGATCTATTTTATCAAAATATCTCCCATACAAACTTTTAGCATTAACAGCTCCGTATCGCAAGAAATTAGCGTAATTAATCAAGCCATCGGCACTTAAAATCTCTAAGCGGCTTAATACCGGATACATTTCATTAATATCTTTAAACTTGGCTTCTTTAACCGTTTGTAACAAAGTTTTTATTTCTGATGAATGGAAATATTCAGGATCAAAACCATGCATAACAGATTGTGAAAGGTATTTCTGTAGAGAATCTACCCCACCATTAAGCAGATGGGTGCCCAATACGGTCAACCCTTTATCTGGCGAACTGTAGATCTCCTGCAACCATTTTGGATGATGTATTTTTTGTTCTTGTTGCTTAAGTTCAACTTTAAAAATTTCAAAATAGGCTGTAGTATCAAAATTTTTATATCTCTTATTTTTATACTCTTGCGCCAAATCGTTCCCAAACTCCTCATGTTTGTATCTCTTACAAGACATTAACACAAACAGCATACTAAAAATCGCAAATAATAAGGTACGTAATATGCTCATAAAATACTTTTAACCAGAAAAAGCAAATTATATGCCTGTAAATGCAGTACTATATTTATTATTGAAATATTATTTTTAATCAATGAAAAACAACACCAATATAAAGTCTCTATTAGGATTACTCACTATCATAATTATATTTCATATAGGTGTCATTACAAAAATGATCCCTTACAAAGTCATTTGGGGAGGGCAACTGCAAACCGATACCGACATGTATATTTTTGAAGCCTCCTCAATCATCATTAATTTATTACTGATATGGGTATTATTAATAAAAGGCAGGTTTATTAAAAGTCATCTATCACCCCGCATAACAAATATTATACTTTGGTGCTTTCTTGTACTACTCAGTATTAACACTATTGGCAATCTTTTTGCAAAAACTAATATTGAAAAATCTTTTTCCTTACTATCTTTTATTTTAGCCCTTCTCATTTGGAGAACGCTAAAAAACAAAACAGAATAATACCATTTAGATACTAAACTGCAAAAAACATTACACAAAATTTATAGCTGAACATTTACCTTTTTACGATGATAAAGAATCCTAAAATAACCAAATCAAAATTTCAGGGATGGGCCATACTCCCCTTAATAATTTTCTTTATTATTTTATTTCTACTCTTTCATCAACTCCAGATATTAAATACAGACACTCCTCTATATATTGGAACACTATTTATATGTATCTCTATCTACCTTATAATCACAATATTTTTTTTGGAACTAAGAACCAAAGTCATTAAAGTATCTATTGAAAATGATAGAATAATTAAAAAAAGCTTTCTCGGCTTGGGCCTGCCTAAAGTTTATAAATTAGCTAACATCACAGGTTATAAAATCTCCAATATAAGTTCAAAGGTAGGCACCTATGAGTATCTGTACCTCATAGCTAATTCAAAAAAAGTAGTTAAGATATCAGAATTCTACCATAGAAACTATGAAGAATTAAAAATAGATTTAATACAAAAAGACATAAAAAACTTAGGAATCGAACAATGGAGCTTTTTTAGAGAAACAAAAGAAACATTTGAATAAAACTGAAGATACTAAAAACCAGATTGGCACTTTTGTATCCTGTCTAAATCATCAAACAAAACAACTCTCCTTCCCCAAGCACACTTAAAGCAGGTTTAGGCTTATTTCTGGTATCTGGGAAGTGTTATTCTGGTGTATAGCTGGTTCTAAATGGTACTAAGCTGGTGTCAAACCTTAAACCCTGAAAAGTATTTCATTCTCAAACTTAAAACATCATAACTATATCAAATAAATTACAATTTGTCTTGATGAATAGATAATACTTTATATATTTGCACATCTAATATTTCTCATCAAAAGAATTATTAAAAGACAAAAATGAACAACTTTTTGACAACTGTACATCATCATCTGCATCATCGCCATTTAGGCGGTGTTATATAGTATGTTTTGTACGTCAAAACGGTTTTATCATTTATCAATTAGTCTTTTATTTATAATTTAAAAATCTTGAAAACTTTAAAAATAGCTATCCAAAAGTCTGGAAGACTTAACGAAAAGTCTGTAGAATTACTTAAAAATTGTGGTTTAAATTTCGAAAACTACAAAAGTTCGCTTATAACATCAGTATCTAATTTTCCTTTAGAAATCTTATTCCTTAGAGACGATGATATTCCAGAGTATGTACAAGACGGTATTGCCGATATTGGTATTGTTGGGGAAAACGTTATACAAGAAACCAAAGTTGATGTTGCTTACCTGCAACGTTTAGGTTTTGGAAAATGCAAATTAAAACTGGCCGTACCTGTAAATAGCCCTATACAAAAAGTTAGCGATTTGGAAGGCAAAGCCATTGCAACCTCCTATCCTAATATCTTAAATAACTTTTTGCAGAAAGAAGATATCAAAGCAGATATTAAAACCATTTCCGGGTCAGTAGAAATAGCCCCTGGACTAGGTTTAAGCGATGCTATTTTTGATATTGTATCTACAGGAAGTACATTAAAAAACAACGGGCTACAGCCTTTTGCAGATGTAGTTTCATCAGAAGCTATTTTAATAGGAAGAAAAGGCGAAGAAAACACACCATTAATACAAGAATTAATACAAAGAATACAATCTGTTCTTAGAGCTAAAGACAATAAATACATCGTATTAAATGTTGAAAAAGTAAATCTCGAAAAAGTAGTACAATTACTACCAGGCGTAAAAAGTCCTTCAGTAATTACACTTGCCGATGAAAACTGGGTAGCAGTACACACTGTAATCCCCGAAAAAGATTTCTGGAACAGAATAAATGAGTTAAAAGGTGCCGGAGCGCAGGGTATTCTGGTAATGCCAATAGAAAAAATCATTATGTAATTTCGGTTTTAGCTCATGAAAACATATAACTACAGCAGCCTCAATTCTGAAGACATTAACAAATTAGTCTTGAGAAATACAGATAGTAACAATGCTATACGTGAAACTGTAGAAACAATTATTGATGCCGTAAAAAAAGATGGGGATAAAGCCTTAAAAGCATTCGCCCTTAAATTTGATCAGGTAGATTTACCTGCGCTTTTTATAAATAAAGAAGAGATAGCTAAACTGGCCAACTCTATAGAACCCGAAGTTAAAAAAGCTATAGATACTGCTTACCAGAACATCAGGAAATTTCACGAAACACAAAAATCACGCGAAGAAAAAACCGAAACAACTATTGGCGTTACTTGTTGGAGAGAAACAAGAGCTATTGAAAAAGTAGGTTTATACATTCCCGGCGGGTCAGCCGTATTGCCCAGCACCTTTTTAATGTTGGGTATTCCAGCCAGAATTGCCGGATGCAAAGAAATAATAGTCTGTTCTCCTCCTCAAAAAAACGGTTCTATCAACGGCTATATAGCCTATGTAGCACAGCGTTTAGATATAGAGAAAGTATATTTAGTAGGTGGTGCACAAGCCGTGGCAGCAATGGCTTACGGCACAGAATCTATAACTAAAGTAGATAAGATTTTTGGTCCCGGAAACCAGTTTGTTACTATGGCAAAAACCATTGTACAATCTACAAGTAATACGGCTATAGATATGCCGGCAGGTCCTTCGGAAGTATTGGTTTTAGCCGATGAAACCGCAATTCCTGCTTTTGTAGCAGCAGATTTACTGGCACAGGCAGAACACGGCGCAGACAGTCAGTCTATTTTGGTTAGTACATCACAACATATCATAGATGCTGCTTTAAAAGAGCTGGAAAAACAAATTGATGTTTTACCCCGAAAAGAAATAGCAGCCAAAGCAATGGCCAATTCCTATGCAGTACTGGTTAAAGATTTAAAAGAAGGTATGCTGTTCAGCAACATATACGCTCCGGAACACTTGATATTAGCAAGCGAAAACTGGCAATCTATTACAGCAGACATTGTAAATGCAGGATCTGTGTTTTTGGGAAATCTTACACCGGAAAGTGCGGGAGATTATGCAAGCGGAACCAATCATACTTTGCCTACAAGTGCTTATGCTAAATCTTATTCAGGGGTTTCACTAGACTCCTTTGTAAAAAAGATCACTTTTCAACATATCAGTCAGGAAGGTATCCAAAATCTGGGACCTACAGTTGAAATTCTGGCAGAAATTGAAGGCTTACAAGCACATAAAAATGCGGTAACAGTTAGATTGAGTACTAAAAATTAAAAAAGCTTACCACCATGTTTAACATCAATAATATCATCAGAGAAAATATAAAAAACCTTAAACCATATTCTTCTGCAAGAGATGAGTTTAAAGGAGAAGCATCGGTTTACCTGGACGCTAACGAAAATGCTTTTGGATCCCCATTAGAGACCAACTATCATCGTTATCCAGACCCTTTAGCTCATGCAGTAAAACTGGAATTGAGTAAAATTAAAGGAGTACCGCCCAGAAATATTTTTTTAGGAAATGGTAGCGATGAAGCCATAGACATTTTGTTCAGAAGCTTTTGTAACCCCGGTAAAGACAATGTTATTATTGTTCCGCCTACCTATGGTATGTACGAAGTTTCTGCTAACATTAACGATATTACATTAAAAAGAGTAAACCTTACAGAAGATTTTCAGCTCAATCTGGAAGGAATTGCAGAAGCAATTGATGAAAACACCAAATTAATTTTCATCTGTTCGCCTAACAACCCCACCGGAAATAGTATTAACAGAGAAGATGTAGAAACACTATTGGCTAATTTTAACGGAATTGTAGTCATAGACGAAGCCTATATCAACTTCTCCAGACAAAAATCTTTCATCCAGGAACTTACAGAATACGCCAATCTGGTTGTGCTCCAAACCCTTTCTAAAGCATGGGGATTAGCAGGTTTACGTGTGGGCATGGCCTTTGCCAGTGAAGAAATTATTGAAATATTTAATAAAGTAAAACCACCTTACAATATTAACCAGTCTTCTCAAGAATTGGCGTTAGCAGCACTTAAAAATGTAACTCAGGTTAACGAATGGATTAAACAAATCCTATCGGAAAGAGATAATCTGGTGCTAAACATCAAAAATTTTGATTTTGTTATAGATATATACCCTTCTGACGCTAACTTTATCCTCGTAAAAACAACAGATGCAAACCAGGTTTACAATCACCTGGTAAATGATGGGATTATCATCAGAAATAGAAATAAAGTTGAACTTTGCGAAGGTTGTGTAAGGATAACCATTGGCACACTAGAAGAAAATAAAGCATTATTGGATTCTTTAAAATCCTATAAAAATTAAGATGAAAAAAGTACTTTTTATAGACAGAGACGGCACATTAATTTTAGAACCGGCAGACGAACAGATTGATTCTTTTTCCAAACTGGTATTCTATCCCGGAGCTATCAGCTATTTAGCAAGAATAGCCAAAGAGTTAGATTATGAGTTAGTGATGGTTAGTAATCAGGATGGTTTGGGCACAGACTCTCATCCGGAAGACAACTTCTGGCCAGTTCATAACTTTATTATTGATACGCTTAAGAATGAAGGTATCAACTTCTCAGAAGTCATCATAGACCGTACCTTCGCTAAAGACAATGCCCCAACCCGCAAGCCAGGCACAGCATTACTAACGCATTTCTTCGACAAAGAAAAATACGACCTTGCCAATTCTTTTGTTATAGGAGATAGACTGAATGATGTAGTATTAGCTAAAAACTTGGGAGCAAAAGCTATCTGGCTAAACAACAACCCTGATTTAGGAGCTAACGAAGCACAAAATAAAATAGATAATATTAAAGAAATACTGGCATTAGAAACAACCGACTGGCAAAAAGTCTACGAGTTTCTGAAAGTAGGTAAAAGAGCTGTAAAGCACTTAAGAAAAACCAAAGAAACAGATATTACTATTGAATTGAATTTAGATGGAAAAGGCGACGCCAACATTTCTACCGGACTACATTTCTTTGACCACATGCTGGACCAGATTGCAAGGCATGGTGGCATAGACCTTACCGTAATTACCAAAGGCGATTTACATATAGATGAGCACCACACCATAGAAGACACAGGTATTGCTTTAGGTGAAGCCTTTTTGGAAGCATTAGGCGATAAGAAAGGTATAGAAAGATATGGTTTTTGCCTGCCTATGGACGATTGTTTAGCACAAGTTGCTCTTGATTTTGGTGGACGTAACTGGATTGTGTGGGAAGCAGATTTTAAAAGAGAAAAGGTTGGAGATATGCCTACAGAAATGTTTTTCCATTTCTTCAAATCATTTTCAGATGCATCAAAATCAAACCTGAATATTAAAGCCGAGGGAGATAATGAGCATCATAAAATAGAGGCAATTTTTAAAGCTTTTGCTAAAGCCATTAAAATTGCGGTGAAGCGCGACGTTAATAATATGCGCTTACCTAGCACAAAAGGATTATTATAATAGACAATAATTGGACTTGTTTTAACAAAACAGACGTTTTCGGGGCTGTATCAAAGCCTTCGTCACCCTGAATTAGTTCAGGATATCGTCTCCAATTATTAGGCACAAAGTACTTGATACTATAAAAATGATAGGAATAATAAACTACGGCGCAGGCAATATTTTCTCCCTGACTTCTGCATTAGAACGTGTAGGTATTAAATATGGCATAATCAACAGCGAAGCTGATTACCAGCAATACGAGAAAATAATTATTCCTGGAGTTGGACATGCCGGTACTGCCATGCGTAAGCTAACAGATACAGGTTTAGTTCCGGTTATTAAATCATCCCATAAACCCACACTGGGGATATGCGTGGGTATGCAGTTATTAACAGACTTCTCAGAGGAAGGAAACTCAGACCTATTAGGTATTATTCCTTTGAAAACACTAAGGTTTAATGAAGCTGTTTCAAAAAAAGTTCCACACATGGGATGGAATCAGATTTCGCCAGATCCAGACAGTAAATTATTTACCGGAATACCTCAGGGAACATACTTTTACTTTGTTCACTCCTATTTTATAGAATTTAATACTAAATTTACAGCCGCAATTTGCGACTACGGAATAAAGCTTTCCGCAGCAATACAGAAAGATAACTTTTATGCAGTCCAGTTCCATCCCGAGAAATCAGGAGCTATGGGCGAAAGATTGCTTAAAAATTTTGCAGACTTATAAAAACTGAAGTAAAATGTACATTATACCAGCAGTTGATGTTCTCAATCAAAAAGTTGTAAGATTACGTGAAGGTGATTACAACCAGGTTACAGAATATGAAGTTTCCTTAGAAGAACAAATACAAACCTACCAGTCAAACGGAACAGAATTTGTTCATATTATTGACCTCAATGGTGCAAAAGGAGATTTCAGCAATCAACAATACCTTTTTGACATTATCAAAAAAACTGACATGAAAGTTCAGTATGGCGGTGGCGTCAGAAGTGTAGAAAAAGTTAAAGAATTAATAGACTCAGGTATCCACCGTGTTATTGTAGGTACCCAAGCTATTACCAACCCAACTTTCTTAGAAGAGTTAAGCCAGGAAGTAAGCGGCAATAAAAAGCTTTCAGACCATATTGTGATCGCTATAGATGTATTAGATGAAGTTATCAAATACTCTGGATGGATGGAAAGCTCGCCTATAAAGCTATTAGACTACGTAGATAAATGTTTAAACCTCGGTTTTTTCAGGTTTCTGTGTACAGATATCAGCAAAGACGGGAAACTGGGCGGAGCCGGTGTAGATTTATACAAAAAACTATTGGCACACTCACCATTCATTAAATTGATTGCTTCTGGTGGCATTAGCTCTATGAAAGACATAGAAGAACTAAGCAAGCATAAATTAGAATCTTGTGTGGTAGGTAAAGCTATTTACGAAGGTAGAATTACTATTGACGAAATTAAAGAGTGGAACCTACAGACATTAACTTCTTTATAAAACCCCATAATCTTGTTAAGTAAACGTATTATCCCCTGTCTAGATGTCAAAGACGGAAGAACCGTAAAAGGTATAAATTTCGTAGACCTGAGAGATGCAGGAGATCCGGTAGAACTGGCATGGCAATATTCAGAACAGGGTGCCGATGAATTGGTATTCTTAGATATTGCCGCTACACACGAAAAGCGTAAAACTACGCTGGACATGGTAAAAGCAGTAGCCAAACAAATTAATATCCCATTTACCATTGGTGGTGGAATTAGCGAACTTAAAGATGCTGAGGCTTTACTAAATGCTGGTGCAGATAAAATATCTATAAACTCTGCCGCTGTCAGAAATCCACAGTTAATAGACGATTTAGCGAAAGCTTTTGGTGTTCAGTTTGTAGTGCTGGCAGTAGATACCAAATCTTTACCACAAGGCGATATTGTCCATCTTAACGGGGGAAGAATTCCCACGGAAATAAGAACTCAGGATTGGGTAAAAGAAGCCGAACAACGTGGTGCAGGCGAAATTCTGTTAACTTCAATGGACAAAGACGGAACAAAATCAGGTTTCGACAGTCTGCTTTTAAAAGAAGTGAACGATATGCTTAACATTCCCGTAATTGCCTCTGGCGGCGCAGGAAAAGAACAGGATTTTATTGATGTATTTCAACAAAGTAATGTGGATGCCGCATTAGCCGCATCGGTTTTCCATTATGGAGAAATCCTGATCCCAGAGCTAAAACAACTTTTAAAGAAAAACAATATCCCGGTTAGAATTTAATCAGGATTCAACAACATCTCATATCATGAGCTTAGTTAAAAATATAGATTTTAATAAAGGAGATGGCTTAGCGCCTGTTATCGTTCAGGATACCAAAACATTAGAAGTTCTAATGTTAGGTTACATGAACGAAGAGTCTTTTATTAAAACAGAAAATGAAAAAAAAGTAACCTTTTTCTCCAGATCTAAAAATAGGTTATGGACAAAAGGTGAAGAAAGTGGTAACTTTTTATTGGTTGACTCTATAGCTATAGACTGCGACAAGGACACTATCCTTATCAAAGCTAATCCTGTGGGGCCAACCTGCCATACAGGGTCAAGAAGCTGCTTCTTTACAGAATACAACCAGAACTTCATTTTTGAACTGGAAAACATCATTACAGACAGATTTGAAAACCCTACAGAAAGTTCTTATGTGAATAAGCTGCGCAATAAAGGCTTAAACAAAATTGCTCAAAAAGTTGGCGAAGAAGGTGTAGAGACGGTAATTGCTGCATTAGCAGAAACAGAAAAGGACTTTATAAATGAAGCTTCCGATCTGGTATTCCATCTTTTGGTATTACTAAAAGCCAAAGGGTTAAGCATAAAAGATATTGCTAAAAACCTGGAATCAAGACATCAATAAATTAGTATTACTACAATATTTTAATAATAGAAACGTCTCTTCCCTCCAAGAGACGTTTCCGTTTTTAGATAGAAAATTAAACACCTTTTATTTTCTCTATTATTATTTTAAACCAGGGTGTGTATTTCTCGGGATACCTATTCAGTTCTTCTTCAATTTGCTCTAAACTCATATATTTCCATTCTTCCACCTCTTCCCTATTAATTAACGGTTCTCCAGAAAACTCTCCAAAAAAAACATGGTCAAACTCGTGTTCAAATAATCCATTATCGAAAGTAGCCTGATAAATAAAATCAAATTCCTTATTCAAATCCACATCTTCAATGCCCATTTCTTCCAGTAAACGTCTTTTGGCTGCCGTCTTTACTTCCTCTCCTGGTCTGGGGTGACTGCAACAGGTATTGGTCCATAAACCAGCACAGTGATATTTATTATCAGCTCTGCGTTGCAATAACATCTCTCCTTTTTCATTGAACAAACAAACAGAAAATGCCCTATGAAGTGTTGGCTGTTGATGGGCGGCCAATTTCTCCATAATTCCTATTTCCTTATCTAACTCGTCTACTAAAACAACCTTTTCCATCATTCATGCAAAAAAGATAAAAATCGGTATTTTACTTCACTTTCTGTACCATAAAACAAACTATAGACTTTCATTTACAATTGCTAGACAAACAACGGTGTAAAACTGTTTGATTTAACCTTACTTTTGTAGCTATGATCAAACATTACAAAACGTTAGAGGGGCATCAAAATCCGGTTTATACTTTAGCAGGCAACCAACAACAGAATGTTTTTTATAGTGCAGGAAACGATAAAGGAATAGTAGAATGGAATGCAGTAGATATATCGTTTTCTAAAGTATTGATGCCTGTTAATAGTTCGGTATATAGCTTACTTTACCATGATGAAAAATTGTACATTGGGCAAAGAAGCGGTATGGTATCCTGTCTAAATCTGCAGGAAAACAAATTATATAAGTTTGCCAATCACCATCATCAGGCAGTGTTTGATATCAAAGCTTTAGCAGATAAAAAAGAAATTATTACCACAGGAGAAGATGGTTTAATTAATGTATGGTCACACGTAGACGGTAAACACATTTATAGTTTTAAATCCGCAGAAACTACTGTAAGAACCATTGCTGTATCAAACGATGGAAAAGAGTTTGCTGTAGGATCCAAAGACGGGTTTATAAAAATATACAGTACGATTGATTTTTCTGAAATAGCACAATTTCAGGCGCATAACATGCCCGTAACCTCTTTAGTATACCATCCTCACAACAACTTATTACTATCTGGCGGACGCGACGCTCAGCTTAAGATATGGGATATTAAAACAGGATATAAATTACAGCAGGCCCTTAGTGCACATTGGTATTCTATATACTCAATCGTATTTCATCCCAGCTTAAATATTGTGGCCACCGCCAGTCAGGATAAATCCATAAAAATATGGGATGCTAAAGATTTCAGACTTTTAAAAATAATGAATCTGGAAAAACTCGGTGTGGGACACACGCATTCTATCAATAAAATAATCTGGAGCCCTGACGGGAAGTTTCTGATTTCTACAGGTGACGATAAGAATATCCTGATATGGACATTTGATATTGACTAAATAAATCTTTTAATGATCCTTAATTTATGACTGTATTGTTTTAAATCAGAAGAAAAGATCCCATAATCATCAATCAAATCAATTTTAACCCTTCCGGAGGCATGAATAATAAGGCTATTATTAATCATAATACCCACATGGGTAATTCTTCCCTCCTCATTATCAAAAAAAGCTAAATCCCCTGTTTGTGCTTCTGAAAGAAATGCTACCAGTTTACCCTCCTCTGCTTGCTGCCAGGCATCTCTTTTTATCTTTATACCAAATACTTTATAAACAATTTGCGAAAAACCAGAACAATCTATCCCAAAATGCGTTCGTCCACCCCATAGATAAGGGACATCAATAAATTGTTTGGCCACTCTTAACACTTCTTCTCTAAAGGCTGTACTTTGCGGTTCAACCACATCATTGGTGTCTGCCGTATCGTACGGTATATCTCCTATTTTAAGACCATTATTTTCAGAAAAAGGTAAAGTTGCCCCTAACGGCAAAATACTTTTATTATCGGTATCCTGTTTAACAACAGAAACTCCAAAAGCAGAAGTTACTTTTTCTGTCTCCGGCTCCAAGGCTTTTATATAAATGATTTGTTTTTCTTCAACCCACCCCATATAATCATCGTAGGTATTTTTAATATATACCCACTCATCTTGCTTTTCCAGAATCTCAAAAGTTTCACCAAAAAGCAATTGGGAGATCATTTCAGCCTTATGTGACGCCTGAGCCCTCATGGGTATTACCGATAAAAAACAGGTTCCTAAGATCTTTTCCATTTTATTGTGGACAGATTTTTGTGTAAATTAACATAAAAAACAATTATCATGTCAAATATATCTCTTTTCAGTAAAATATTGGTTGCCGTAGATGATAGCAAATACTCCTATCATGCAGCCGAATATGCATTTTCTTTAGCAAAAAGCTTAAACGCTGAGGTGGCCTTAGTTCATATCAGTGAATTTCCGGTTACAACTTCTATGACGGGAGACCCTATTCTTGGAGATCCGGGGATTATTATACCTGATATTTTAGATGCTCAAAAAGAAGCTGCAAAAAATCTGTTTAATAAATTAAGGAGCGAGTTAGCAGGAGATATTCCTATCAGGGAATTTATTTTAGAAGGTAATATTAAAGACGAGGTGATCAATATAGCGTTGCAATTTAATGCTTCATTAATAGTGATGGGAACGCATTCAAGAAAAGGCCTGAATCATCTCATATCCGGTTCTGTAGCCGAAAGCGTAACCAGAAATTCAAACTGTCCGGTTTTAATAGTTCCAAACAGGGATAAAGAATAAAAGCCTCTACTAAGTAGAAGCTTTTATTCTTTAAGTAGTTGTGTATATATTATCCTTCCTGGTGCAACCAGGCTTTCTTTGCCAATAACTCTTCTTCTGTTTCTCTTACATCCTCATCATCCACACAACAATCTACCGGGCAAACAGCCGCACATTGGGGTTCGTCATGGAATCCTTTACACTCTGTACACTTATCTGATACTATATAATAAACTTCATCAGAAACTGCTCCTTGCACCTCTTCTGCATCTAAAGTTTCGCCACCACCAAAATCTATAATACCTCTTAGTGCTGTTCCTTCAGAAAATTTCCAAGGCTGACCTGCATCATAAATTGCGTTATTCGGGCATTCTGGTTCACACGCTCCGCAATTGATACATTCATCTGTAATTTTAATAGCCATATCTTGTAATATCTAACGTCTTAACCGTAGTTTTGTGAACTTATAAAACTAACTGTGGTGCAAATATAGCATATTTACAGTATTTGATTTTCAATTCTATGTCTAATTTTAACAAAGAACAAAAAATACTTGCTCTGACCCAATTGGGAGACTATCTTTTATCACCGGAACAAACCTTAGCTGACATTATCAGACAGGCAAAAAATAAAAATGCCTGGTTTACAGAAGAACAGGTTACAACTTCCATAAAAGCTACCGGTAGTTTATTAAACAAAGAAAATCTTGTGGAATGGATTGCTGATTACAACTTTGGAACCACTCCAAAAAGAATAGGACTTACACTTGCAGGTAACATTCCAATGGTTGGTTTTCAAGACATTCTGGCTGTATTAATTTCAGGAAATATTGCTTTGATTAAACTGTCTTCAAGTGACGATATACTTATCCCGCATATACTGAATAAATTAATCAGCATAGAACCATCATTTAAAGACCAAATCATTATTGTTGATAAGTTGAAAGATTTTGATGCTGTAATAGCTACAGGAAGTGACAACACATCAAGATATTTTGAGTATTATTTCTCTAAAGTTCCTCACATTATCCGAAAAAACAGAAACAGTATAGCTATTTTAAACGGAGAAGAAAAAACGGAAGATTTAAAAGGTTTGGGCAGAGACATCTTAGACTATTTTGGTTTGGGTTGCAGAAATGTATCAAAACTATACGTTCCAAAAGGTTATAATTTCGTACCATTTTTTGAAGCCATAGAAGAGTTCCAGCCTATTATCAATCACCATAAATATTCTAATAACTACGACTATAATAAATCCATATTTTTAGTCAATAAAGTAGAACACTTAGACAACGGATTCCTCTTGGTCTCAAAAAATGAAGCCTTAAGTTCTCCTTTATCTGTTATTTATTATGAAGAGTATTCCTCCCTTTCCGAGACTATAAAGGATATCCAGGGCAAAAAAAACCTTATACAAGTAGGCGTAACAAATATCAATGAGGATTTTGAAATAGCCACTACCCCTTTCGGCAACAGTCAGCAACCCAAATTATGGGATTATGCCGATGGTATAGATACTTTAAACTTTTTATCTACGTTAAACTGATAAAAATTCTAACTTTGGAATTATGTATATCATCAAAGTAAAAGGAGTAGCAAAAATACCAGATTATGTGCAACTTCGTGATGAGAAATTCACGCTTTTAGCCTATTTTAGGGTAGACAGACCCGACAAAACTTTGGAAAAAATTGGTTTAGCAGATAAAGCTGAATACATTATGAATTTAATACAAGAATTACCCTTTGGCAAAATTCTTAAACTCGACATCTAATGATAGGAAACTCGGTAATACAACTTAACAATATTGACATTTTTCAGCAAAAACACTTGGTGTTATCTGGGGTAAACCTTCATGTTAACAAGGGTGAATTTGTATATCTCATAGGTCAGACCGGTTCAGGTAAAAGTAGTCTTTTAAAAGTAATGTATGGCGACCTTCATATTGCTAATGGCGATGGTCATGCCGTAGGCTTTCCATTAAAAACATTAAAAGACACCGAAGTCCCCTTTCTGAGAAGAAAATTGGGAATCGTATTCCAGGACTTCCAATTGCTAACAGACAGAACAATTGAACAAAACCTTCAGTTTGTTTTGAAAGCTACGGGATGGAAAGACAGAAACCTGATAGACGAACGTATTAAAGACGTTCTTGACAAGGTAGGTCTACGCAGTAAAATGAAAAAAATGCCCCATGAAATTTCCGGTGGCGAGCAGCAACGTATTGTTATCGCAAGAGCATTACTCAATGATCCTGAATTGATTTTAGCAGATGAGCCTACAGGAAATCTTGACCCTGAAACTTCTGAGGAAATCATCATCTTACTCAGACAAATCAGTCAGGCCGGAACAGCAGTAATTATGGCCACACACGATTACCATATTATCAGAACCTTCCCTTCCCGAATCATCAAATGTGAGAACGGAAAAGTAATAGAAGACGCTACGGTTTAAATATCAAAACATACATTAAAAGCAGTCAAATGAACAGTCTACCATCAAAAAAGGCTGACATGTTGACTGTTTTTACTTTATGGCAAAGTTTTGGTAAACCTAAAATGAGCTAAATAATTCAAAGTATTTAACAAAAAGAACGATTTAGAAGAACAGGAGAATAACAAAATGGCAGAAAATACGCAAGAAAACCAGCAAGAGCAAAACATTGACGAGAACATCGACAATACTAACGATAAAGAACAAGCAACGGACAATTCAAACGTTAGCCCTGAAGCAGAAGAATCCGAAGCAGACAAGTTAAAAAAAGAACTTGCCGAAGCTAACGATAAATACCTAAGACTTTATGCAGAGTTTGACAACTTTAAACGCAGAACTTCAAAAGAACGTGTTGATATTTTGCAAACCGCGGGTAAGGATGTAATTGTATCCTTGTTAAGTGTTCTGGACGATTTTGAAAGAGCAGAAAAAGCTATGGGAGATTCTCAGGATGTTTCATCTTTGAAAGAAGGCGTAGAATTAATACATCAAAAGCTAAAATCATTACTGACACAAAAAGGATTGAAAGCAATGGAATCCAGAGGTGAAACTTTTGATGCCGATATCCACGAAGCAGTAACCAATATTCCTGCTCCATCAGAAGATATGAAAGGAAAAGTGATTGATGAGTTAGAAAAAGGATATTATTTAAATGATAAAGTAATTCGTTACGCTAAAGTAGTAGTAGGAGGATAACAGTCTGCACTATCAACAGATTGTAAACGACATATAAAATGAGCAAAAGAGATTATTACGACATACTTGGTGTTTCGAAATCTGCAACAGCAGACGAAATAAAAAAAGCATATAGAAAACTAGCTATCAAATACCATCCGGATAAAAATCCTGATGACAAAGTGGCAGAAGAAAACTTCAAGGAAGCAGCAGAAGCTTACGAAGTTTTAAGTAATGCTGAAAAACGTCAAAGATACGACCAGTTTGGTCATGCCGGAGCACAGGGCGGTTTTGGCGGCGGTGGCTACGGTGGTGGAGGTATGAATATGGAAGACATATTCAGCCAGTTTGGTGATATATTTGGCGGCGGCAGTCCTTTCGACAGCTTCTTTGGTGGCGGTGGCGGCGGCCGTGGTGGCAGCAGAAGAGTACAACGCGGATCTAATCTTAGAATTAAGGTTAAGCTAACATTAGAAGAGATTGCCCATGGTGTAGAGAAAAAGATAAAAGTAAACAAACAAGTAGTTTGTAATACCTGTGATGGCTCTGGTGCAAAAGATAAAAACTCGGTACAAACTTGTAAAACGTGTGGAGGTACAGGTTCTGTAAGACGGGTAACCAATACTATTTTAGGACAAATGCAAACCACAAGCACCTGTCCTACCTGTAACGGAGATGGCACTACAATTACTTCTAAATGTACTGCCTGTCATGGAGATGGTGTAGTTAGAGGCGAAGAAACGATATCTATCAATATTCCTGCTGGTGTAAGTGAAGGGATGCAGTTAAGCATGAGCGGAAAAGGTAACGCGGCACCTAGAGGCGGAGTTCCCGGAGATTTGATTATTCTTATAGAAGAAATACCTCACGAATCACTAAAACGCGAAGGCATTAACGTTATTTATGATCTGCATGTTAGCTTTGTGGATGCAGCATTAGGAACCAGCGTAGAAATCCCAACAATTGACGGTAAAGCCAGAATAAAACTTGAACCGGGCACTCAGGGCGGAAAAATCTTGAGACTAAAAGGAAAAGGTATCCCTGAAGTAAACTCTTACCATAAAGGAGATCAATTGGTGCAAATTAACATCTGGACCCCTAAAAATATAAATAATGAGGAACGCGAGCTTTTGGAGAAATTAAGATCTTCAGAAAACTTCAAACCTAATCCAGGTAAGAACGAAAAAAGCTTCTTCGATAGAATGAAAGAGTATTTTGAGTAAAAACAAGATATAAATTATAAAAAGTGCTTCTGTAACAGGAAGCATTTTTTGTTTCGGGAGCAATTTATTTCAACAACCAAAATGTATCAATAGCATTCAAAATCCGGTAACGTGACATATTTTCTTCTCCCTATCCACATTTACCTAAGCCACATTCTTTACAGATAAAAGCTCTACTTAATAGCTTAGAATAGCTAAACACCCTATAACGGAGAAAAAAACAATCCAAACCTTTCTTTTTAATGATGTATGCAATCCTATATTTGCAGTATACAATCTCCTTAAAACCAGTCTATGTTAAGCATACAACACATTGTAAAAGAGTACTCACAACATAAAGCACTTGACAACGTCAGCATAGAGATTGAAAAAGGTGAAATTTTCGGATTACTAGGTCCTAATGGTGCGGGAAAAACTTCACTCATCAGAATTATTAACCAAATTACTGCCTCCGATGAGGGTATTATTCTCTTTAATGGCGAAAAGCTACAGCAAAAACATATAGCCCAAATAGGTTACCTTCCTGAAGAAAGAGGTCTGTACAAAAAAATGGAAATTGGCGAACAGGTACTCTATCTTGCACAACTTAAAGGGATGAAAAAAACAGAAACCCTCAAAAAGCTAAAATACTGGTTTGAGAAAATGGAGATGGAAAACTGGTGGAACAAAAAAGTAGAAGACCTTTCCAAAGGTATGCAGCAAAAAGTTCAGTTTGTAGCCACAGTAATCCATGAACCCGAGTTAATTATTTTAGACGAACCATTCTCTGGCTTTGACCCTGTAAATGCAGAAACTATCAAAAACGAAATACTGGAGCTGAATAAAAATGGCAGTACCATCATCTTCTCTACCCATCGGATGGAATCTGTAGAACAACTTTGCCACAGTATTGCATTAATACATAAAGCAAAAAAAATACTGGATGGTAAAGTGCAGGATATCAGAAATGCATACAAAGATAATTCCTATAAAGTCATATACAGTGGAGCTGTAGACATTCTTATACAACCTAAAACTTTCACTATAAGTCAAATGGTAAACAAAGAAAATACAGTAGAGCTATACACAAAACTAAGTGCTCCCTATAACACAACTAATCTGTTAACCGAATTAATGCAATATGGACAAATACAGCATTTTGAAGAACTGATTCCCAGTATGAATGACATCTTTATACAAAAAGTTAAACAAACAAACTCATGACTTTAAAGCTTCCCAAACATATTGACCGACTACAAGCACATACCCCTGCTAACTTTAATACCGTTAAATAATTCCAGATATGCAAAAGATATTGCTCATTATAAAAAGAGAATATTTAAGTCGGGTAAGAAAAAAATCTTTTCTCATTCTTACTTTTCTCGTTCCCGTACTTTTTGTGGGTATGTATGCCGCTATTTTTCTGATATATAAAAACACAGACGGACAAATACAACACTTTACCGTTATTGACGAAAGTGGAGTATTTAAAAATCAGCTAAAAGATCATCAAACATTAAAGTTTAATGATTCAGATCTGGATTACCAACAAGCTAAAAATGAAGCAATCAAAAACAAAGATGTTTTTTTGCTCTACATCCCTAAAAATTTTGAGACTAACGGAAATATGGAAGTTATTTCCGAAAAGAAAGCCAACCTGAAAAATATCTCAGAAATAGAATATCAACTACAGAATATATTATATAATAAAAGGTTACTAGAAGCCGGAATTGACACTGCTTTAATTCACAGCCCAAAAGATATAATCAATTTAAACACCAAACAATTAACCGAAAGTGGCGAACAAGATGCCAGTCTTAGCGCAACCTATGCCGTGGGTTTTCTCTCATCATTTCTTATTTATATGGCACTCTTCATATATGGTGCACAGGTTATGCGAGGCGTAATAGAGGAAAAAACCAATAGAATAATAGAAGTAGTCATTTCATCAGTAAAACCATTCCAGCTTATGCTTGGAAAAATCATTGGTATAGGTGCTGTTGGACTTACACAATTTATGCTTTGGATTGCCCTAACAGGAAGTATATCTGCATTTACCAGTCACGAGTTAACAAAACCGCAAACAATAGCAGAAACAGAGCAATCCATACCTCAACAACACGAAAATCCAACACAATCATTCGTAAAGGCAGCACAAACAATAAATTTCTCCTATATTTTAAGTTGTTTTGTTTTCTATTTTATTGGCGGTTACCTTTTATACAGTGCTTTGTTTGCTGCTGTAGGTTCAGCAGTTGATAACGAAACCGAAACCCAGCAATTTATGCTTCCAATAACTATTCCGCTTATTTTTACTTTTATTTTAGGTATGAATGTTATTGTAAATCAACCCGACAGTAATTTATCTTTCTGGCTTTCTGTAATCCCATTCACCTCTCCCATTGCCATGATGATCAGAATCCCTTTTGGTGTACCTGCATGGGAATTAGCTTTATCTATGATAGTTTTAGTTATTGGTTTTGTACTAACTACCTGGGCCGCCTCACGCATATATAGAGTAGGCATACTTATGTACGGAAAAAAAGCGAGCTATAAAGAATTGCTCAAATGGTTTATGTACAAGGGCTAAAAGGATAATAAACTAAAAATAACGAATCAGGCTAAGGGTTAGAACCAGTAACTAGAGAATAATAAACGATAAATTAGGACCTATAAATCTATAGGTTATACATCCAAAATAATTAAGCTATGAAAGCGGTAATAGACATGGGTACCAACACTTTCCACTTATTAATAGGGGAAGTTAACAATAATCCTAAAGAAGTTATTTTCAGAAAAACCATACCTGTAAAACTAGGTGAAGGAGGAGGTATTAGTCGCGGTGAAATTATTCCCACCGCCTACCATAGAGGAATAGAAGCACTCCAGGAATTCAGGGAAATTATAAATAATTATCCGGTGAACAATATTAAAGCTACTGCGACGGCAGCTATCAGAGATGCCCAAAACGGAACCAATTTTATCCAGGATATTTTTAAGCTCACCCAAATAAAGGTAGATATTATAGATGGACAAGAAGAAGCCTTATATATTTACAGAGGGGCATTGGCAGCAAATATTTTGTCAGAACGTACTTCATTAATATTAGATATAGGTGGCGGTAGCACCGAATTTATCATTGCTAATAATCAAGAAATATTCTGGAAAGATAGTTTTAGACTAGGTGCCGCCAGACTACTTTCTGATTTTTACCATAGCGATCCATTAAAAGAAATGGATTTAAAATCCATTGAAAACCATTTACAAAATACCTTAACTCCGTTTTTCAAAGCCTATAACACTTTTAAACCTACAGAATTAATTGGTACAGCCGGTGCCTTTGACTCCTATCGTGATATTATTTTATCGGCCAAAGAAATAGACCTTAACCTTATTAATTATAATTTCGACTTTACAGAGTTTATACACTTAATTGATAAACTTATTTGTTCCACTCATCAGGAACGATTACTTATAAATGGGCTCATTCCCTTAAGAACAGATATGATACTGATGTCATCCGTAATGGTAAAATCACTGCTTAACAGTACCCAAATAACTAATGTTTCGGCATCTGCTTATTCACTAAAAGAGGGTTTACTTTTTTATCCCTGATTTTTTTGATATAAGCAAAACAAACAGTTATAAGTTTTCATTTTTATAGCATAAGACACTCTTTTTTTGTATTTTCGCAAAAAACAAAAATCATGATCTCATCCTCATTATATGCCGTCTCTCCTATTGACGGCAGATATTACAATACCACCAAACAACTGGGCGAATTTTTTTCCGAAGCAGCTTTAATTAAATATCGGGTATTTGTTGAAATCGAATATTTTATTGCACTTTGCCAAATTCCTTTACCACAATTAAGCGATTTCGACCACTCTAAATTTGAAGCGTTACGTAATATTTATAGAGATTTTAAAGAAGAATATGTTCTTGAAGTAAAAGAGATCGAAAAAACCACTAATCATGATGTAAAGGCCGTAGAATATTTTATCAAAAACAGATTTGATGAATTAGGATTAGCTGCGCATAAAGAGTTTATCCATTTCGGCTTAACTTCTCAGGATGTTAATAACACCTCTATTCCCTATCTTTTAAAAGAAGGATTAGAAAAAGTAATCAATCCGGAAATCAGCAGTCTGATTTCTTTATTAAAAAATCTGGCCAACGAATGGACAAACATTCCGCTATTGGCACATACCCACGGCCAGCCTGCATCTCCAACTAAATTAGGAAAAGAGATCCTTGTATTTGTTGAAAGACTAGAAAAACAGTTTGAGCAATTAAAAGCAGTGCCTTTTTCTGCTAAGTTTGGCGGTGCTACAGGTAACTTTAATGCCCATTTTGTAGCTTATGGAAACATCAACTGGCAAGATTTCGGCAATAACTTTGTAGACAATCAACTGGGTTTAAGCCGCTCTCAATACACCACTCAAATTGAACACTACGACAATCTGGCTGCTCTTTTTGATGCTTTAAAGAGAATAAATACGATTATACTTGATTTAGACAGGGATATGTGGACTTACATATCTATGAATTATTTCAAACAAAAAATTAAAGCAGGAGAAGTCGGTTCATCTGCTATGCCACACAAAGTAAACCCTATTGATTTCGAAAATTCAGAAGGTAACATAGGCTTGGCCAATGCTTTACTAGAACATTTATCTGCAAAACTTCCTGTCAGCAGATTACAAAGAGACCTTACAGACTCTACTGTCTTAAGAAATATAGGCGTTCCGTTGGCTCATACACTTATTGCATTAAAATCCACAACCAGAGGTTTAAACAAGCTGTTATTAAACGAAACAGAAATATACAAAGACCTGGAAAATAACTGGGCGGTGGTAGCAGAAGCCATCCAAACCATATTGCGCAGAGAGAATTATCCTAACCCTTACGAAGCTTTAAAAGCACTAACCAGAACCAATGAAGGCATTAATGCCAAAACTATTGGTGAGTTTATCAATACCCTGGAAGTTTCGGAGGATGTAAAAGCTGAATTACGGGTAATTACGCCAAGTAATTATACAGGAATTTTCTAAGTCATATATTAGTAAAAACAAAATCCAAAAATAGAGAGTAATCAATTAGCTTAGTACATTTGATTTATTAATTTTGAAATTATGAACATCACAGTATATACCGAATTGACACCTAACCCTAATACAATGAAATTCATTGTAAACAAGTTATTGATTAATGGGAGTGTTGATTACCCTACAAAAGAAAAAGCAAGCGAATCTAAGTTTGCTACTGAATTGTACAAATTCAGCTTTGTAAATGGCGTATTTTTCGCAAGCAACTTTGTAACCATAACCAAGGCAGAAGATGCGGAATGGGCAGATATTGAAGCTATCCTAAAAGAATTTGTAAAAGGTGCTGTTGAAGCAGAATATTCCGTTCAGACTAAACAGGAAGAAGATACGGTATTTGAAGGTTCTGATGTGGAAATTAAAATCCAGCAAATCTTACACGATTATGTAAAACCTGCTGTTGAACAAGATGGCGGAGCTATTAGCTATAAATCTTTTGAAGATGGTATAGTTACGGTAGAACTGAGAGGCTCTTGCAGCGGTTGTCCTTCATCAACAATTACTTTAAAATCAGGTATCCAAAGCCTTTTACAAAGAATGGTACCTGAAGTAAAAGAAGTTGTTTCAGAAGCCCTGTAAATATTTTCATATATTTTAAGAAATAGCAAAAGGCGTTAAGATAATCTTGACGCCTTTTTAGTTACAGTAATATTTATATCTAACCCACAATCCTTTTTGCATCCTACATTACTTACCAAAAGAAAATAAGAAGTCCCTATCGCTTCATGAATTACGCGAATGTCCTGACATAAATATGGTTACAAACTCGCTTCCGCCCTCCAGCAATCTGTATGGTTAGAAAAGAGAAGAATACTTCTAACTACTAAACGTATCTAACAGAAACAATTCCCAAATCCCTCTGCTCCGGAGAAGATTAGAATAAGACCTAAATTCACACAATAAATTTGATCAAAAAATACACTAAGCCCTCTTTCTTATAGCTTGACTATAGCTATATTGGAGCTACACTATAGCGATGCACCAGAAAACTTCATTCAAAAACAGCGTCTATTGCATTTAAACAGGATATAAAATACAGCGTTTTCGATAAAAAAGTACACTAAGCCCCCTATATAAAGAAAACCTGAATACAGGTTAATCAACCTATTCTTTTTGCGAAAAACAATCAAAACCCCATTGCTTTAAGAGAGAACAAAATACCTAATAAAAACAAAGGGTTTTATCCGGCAAATGCTAATAACATTTGACAAAAAGGTTTGCCAATATTCCGGATAAATTCTCGGAGATTTGCAGTTTAACAAAACAGAATAGACTGATGAAGAACATATTATAAAAGACACATTTGCCAAGCCAAAAACTCCTATCATAAAAATAACCAAGTAGCCCTACAGCTATTCAGATAGTCGTTTTTATTTAAATCTAACAAAACTTTATAATCCCAAAATGGTTGACTATATTGATAAAATAACATTTTAACTATTTTAAAATTCTAATATTTCCGTTAGTATGAGACAAATTTTTATTTGGTCGTCTTTATTTATTGTAGTAGTCATATTTGTCATAGGACTTTTTGCTCCAGGTATTTTATGGGCATATCTCTTTATTTTACCCCTAATTTTTTTAGGTATTGCAGACTTGATACAAACTAAACACGCTATCCGTAGAAACTTCCCCGTTTTTGGAAGATTACGTTATGTCCTTGAAGGGATGGGACCTAAAGTTTATCAATATTTTGTAGAGAATGATACAGAAGGAAGACCCTTTAACAGAATTTTCAGAAGCGTCATTTACCAAAGAGCAAAAAAAGAATTAGACACCACTCCTTTTGGTACACAGTTGAATGTTTATGATGACAATTACGAATGGTTAAACCACAGTATCAGTGCTATAGATTTTGACAAGATAAACAAAGATCCCCGTGTACTTATAGGCGGACCAGATTGTAAGCAACCCTACAATGCCAGTATTTTCAATATTTCGGCCATGAGTTACGGTTCTTTAAGCTCTAATGCTATTTTAGCCCTAAATCAGGGAGCTCAAATGGGAAATTTCGCACACAATACTGGTGAAGGCGGTATTAGTGATTATCATTTACAAGGCGGTGGCGATATCGTCTGGCAGTTGGGTACCGGTTACTTCGGTTGCAGAACAAGCGATGGAAATTTTGATGACAACCTTTTTGCAGAGAAATCTGTACATCCTAATGTAAAGATGATCGAAATAAAGCTCTCTCAGGGAGCTAAACCCGGACATGGAGGTATTTTACCTGCTGCCAAGGTAACGCCGGAAATAGCGCGTATAAGACACGTTGAGTTAGGTAAAGACGTTGCCTCTCCTCCTTATCATAAGGCTTTCTCTACACCTTTGGAACTGGTTATGTTCATTAAAAGATTAAGAGATCTTTCTCAGGGAAAACCTATTGGTTTTAAATTATGTGTGGGCCATAAAAATGAATTTATATCCATTTGTAAGGCTATGACAGAAACACAAATTTATCCCGACTTTATAACTGTTGATGGCGGAGAAGGTGGTACAGGAGCAGCTCCTCTGGAATTTTCTAATTCGGTAGGTATGCCTTTAAGAGATGGGCTAGCTTTTGTTTATGATACATTAACGGGATTTGACCTGAAAAAACATATTAAGATTATTGCTTCCGGGAAAATTGCTACGGGATTTGATCTTGTCAAAAACTTTGCACTGGGTGCCGATTTATGTAACAGTGCCCGGGGTATGATGATTGCTTTAGGATGTATTCAGGCCTTAGAATGTAATTCTAACACTTGTCCTACGGGGATTGCTACTCAAAACCCAGAGCTGGCGAGAGGACTTGTAGTTGCTGAGAAAAATAAACGAATTGCCAATTTCCACAAAGAAACGGTAAGAAGCGCCTGCGAGTTAATGGCCGCTGCAGGTGTACCTCATCCCAGCAAAATGCACAGGGTACATATCCACAGAAGAATTTCTCCTAATAATATTGAAACCTATGTTGAAAGTTTCCCCTACGTAGCAAAAGGAACATTATTAGAAGCCCCTTACCCTGAGTCGTATGAACTGTTAATGAAAATAAGTAAGGCGGATACATTCAAACCAGACTTTTTTAATTTTGATTTGGAAAAATATCAATGGGCCAGAAAACCCAAATCTGGCGTATAAAAGAAAACTGTTATTCCGATTAAAAAAATAAAGGGAGCTTAAGCTCCCTTTATTTTTTCTTTATCAAAATTATATACGTTCTATAGATTCGATTATTAAGCCTCTACAAATTTATGCTTTTGGTAATAACCTGATTTCAGTTTTTCGGCTACTTCACTATAAGCTTCAAGAGTTCGTTCTACGTCTTCCAGACTATGAGTAGCTGTTGGTATTAAACGAAGCATGATCAAACCTTTTGGTATTACCGGATATACTACAATTGAACAGAAAATACCATAATTTTCTCTCAAGTCATAAGTTAAAGCTGTAGCCTCTTCCAATTCTCCTTTAAGGAATACAGGTGTAACTACAGAATTGGTGTTACCTATATCAAATCCTCTTGCTTTTAATCCTGTTTGTAAAGCAGTTGCTATAGTCCAAAGCTTTTCTTTTAATTCAGGCTTAGTTCTCAACAATTCTAACCTTTTCACCAAACCCAATACCATAGGCATTGGCAATGCTTTAGCGTAGGTTTGAGAACGCATATTATAACGTAAGAAACTTACAATATCTTTGTTTGAAGCTACAAAAGCACCTATGCCTGCCATAGATTTAGCAAAAGTACCAAAGTACACATCTATACCTTCTATACAATCTTGCTCTTCATGTGTTCCGGCACCTGTTTTACCCATTGTACCAAAACCGTGAGCATCATCTATCAGTAATCTAAAGTTAAACTCTGATTTAAGTGCCACTATCTCTTTCAGCTTACCCTGTGCACCAGACATCCCAAAAACACCTTCGGTAATTACCAGAATACCTCCTCCGGTTTGTTCAGCTAATTTAGACGCTCTTTCCAGTTGCTTACGCAAGCTATCCATATCATTATGGGTATAAACATAACGTTTCCCCATATGTAAGCGTAAACCGTCTATAATACAGGCATGCGACTCTGCATCATAAACTATAACATCGTTACGATCTACCAGAGAGTCTATAATAGAAAGCATTCCCTGATATCCATAATTTAATAAAAAGGCATCTTCAAAACCTGTAAATTCAGCTAATGACTGCTCTAGTTGTTCGTGGTATTTAGTATTACCAGACATCATTCTTGCCCCCATAGGGTACGCCATTCCAAATTCTGCTGCTGCTTTAGCATCAGCTTCTCTTACCTCTGGATGATTAGCCAACCCTAAATAGTTGTTCAAGCTCCACACTAAATGCTCTTTTCCTTTAAATTTCATGTGCGGTGCTATTTCTCCTTCCAGTTTAGGAAAAGAAAAATATCCATGAGACCATTTCTGATGTTGACCTATTGGCCCCATGTGCTTAGCTATCTTATCAAAAATATCCAATTTATTTCTCTTGTTAGTTTAATATTAAATTTTCGCAAAGTTACTCTAAGTAATTTGATATACAAGATTTGTACTGTAACTATTCTTTTAATTGCTTTTTTATGAGAATAGCAAAATTAAAACAAAAGCCATTCTTATCTGAATGGCTTTTGTATAGGTTAATCATTAATCAACGTTGTCGTGTAGGAACGAATTATTTGGCCTGATCTCTGTCTGACCATCCTCATTGCTTAATGTAAATCTTGATACATGTGATTCTGAAGAATGAGGAACTTCTCTCAATTGCATCTGCTTTCTTTTATAAGCAGGCTCATTTTCCAGTTCTTGTAAACCAGTGGTAGAACGCAATTTCATACTCAAATCTTTCAGTCTCAAAATTCTTTCTTTAGACTTTCTTAATTGCTCTTCTATAGAATCATCTGTTTTATACTCATCAACCCCGTATGACGGCTGTTGCTGGCTCTCTGGTTGTTCAGGCTGTACCGGAGCATTATTCTCCTGAACAGGTCTTACAGTATCAAAGCTTTCTGGTTCTGAAACTCTCAGGCTAAACTCTATTCCTCCCGTCTCAACCTCTTCGTGTTTATCTTCTGGTTCTTCTTCTATCAGATGATGCCTGATAACCTCTTTATTTTCTTTTCTTTCCGTTGTAAAAACTCCTCCAAAAAGATCACTTTGAGGCTTTGTTGCTTCTGGCTGAGGTTGTGACACCGCTACAGGTTGTTGCTGTATAACTTCCTCATCTACCTGATTTTGAACAGCTGCCTGCATAGGTTTATTCAACTCGTTTACAGGGCGAATAAGTGGGGTATCAGAAGTCAGATATTGTTTTCTGGGTGCATTTTCTTCGATAACAACCCTTTCTTCTTTAGTCTGGAAACCTGTAGCTATTATAGTTACAGATATCTTATCGCCCAAAGATGGATCGTAACAATTACCCCAAATTAGATCAGCAGATAAACCTGCCTGATCCTGAATAAAGTCGGTAATAATACTTACCTCATCCATGGTTACTTCTTTCTCTCCTGAAGAAATATTCAACAGAATATACCTTGCACCTTCTATTTCATTATCTTTCAACAACGGAGAAAGCAATGCCCCTTCTACCGCTCTTAATGCTCTGTTTTCTCCTTCCGCAGCGTAGCTTCCCATAATAGAAACGCCACTATCTTTCATTACGGTTCTAACATCTTTAAAATCGACGTTGATATACCCCGGAACTGTAATAATTTCTGCGATACCTTTGGCTGCTGTAGTTAATATATCATCCGCCTGACCAAAAGCTGATCCTAAAGTCAGGTTTCCAAATATTTCTCTTAATCTATCGTTTGAAATAACCAGGTAAGAATCTACATATTTTTTCAGTTCTTCTAAACCTTCTTCCGCCTGCATCCTTCTGCGTTTTCCTTCAAAAGAAAACGGAGTGGTCACAATAGCTACGGTTAATATATCTAATTCTTTTGCTGCTTTAGCGATAATTGGACTTGCTCCGGTTCCTGTTCCACCTCCCATTCCCGCAGTGATGAAAAGCATACGTGTATTATTACCCAGCATATCCTTAACATCGTCGATATTTTCTATGGCCGAGTTTTTCCCTACTTCCGGGATAGACCCTGCACCCATTCCCTCTGTTAAAGAAGCTCCCAATTGAACCTTATTCGGGATAGGGCTCAACTCCAGTGCCTGAGCATCGGTATTACAGATTATGAAGTCAACACCCGTAATTCCCTGCCTGTACATGTGGTTTACAGCATTACCACCACCGCCACCAACACCAACAACTTTGATTATTGATGACTTTTCTTTTAACATTTCAAACTGCATATCCTTTATTATCAGCTTTTAAGCGCTCCTACTTTTTTTATTTCTTACTCTTGTAATAATAAATATTTTTCCACAATAGTTTTCCACAATTGTGAATAATGTGGAAAACTTATTGAATGTGGATAATTACTTCAAATATTCCTGATCGCTGATATCATCTCTGATAAATCTTTTCGTTCCTTCAAGCAAAGAAGCAAACAATCCTCTGTTCTTTTTAGTAGCTTCTTGCGGTACAGAAACAGCCTTCGGAACATAGTCTTTATATTGCAACTCGCTTTCGATTTTATCGATTCCTTTAATCAATAAACCTATACCCGTCGCGTACATCGGACTTTTTAAATCTTCATAAATATTCTTAGGCAACCCTTCGTTTTTCGCTAAATGTTCATTAGGATAACCCACTCTACAATCTAATCCGGTCACGTATTCTACCAATTGAGCTAGATGTTTTAGTTGTGCCCCACCTCCGGTAATTACTATTCCTCCTATCAGTTTTTTCTCGTAACCAGAAGATTTAATCTCATAGTAAACATGATCTATAATTTCTTCCATACGAGCCTGAATAACGTATGCCAGGTTCTTTACTGAAATTTCTTTAGGCTCTCTTCCTCTTAATCCCGGAACACATATAATTTCATTCTCTTTATTCTCTTCTGCCAGAGCCGATCCAAAACGGATTTTCAACAGTTCTGCCTGATTACGCATTACTGAACATCCTTCTCTGATATCTTCTGTTATACTGTTACCTCCAAAAGGAATAACAGCTGTATGCCTGATAATACCTTCATGAAATATAGCCACATCGGTTGTACCTCCACCTATATCAACCAATACTACTCCGGCTTCTTTTTCTTCTTCACTTAATACTGATTCTGAAGAGGCTAAAGGTTCTAAAATCAGATCCTGAATTTCTAAATCGGCCTGATCTACGCATTTCATAATATTTCTAACGGCAGTTACCTGACCGGTTATAATATGGAAATTTGCTTCCAAACGCACACCTGCCATCCCTACAGGGTCTTTTATTCCCGGTTCGTTATCTACGGTAAATTCTTGAGGCAATACATGAATAATCTCTTCACCCGGATTCATTGCCAGCTTGAACATATCGTCTATTAATCGGTCTATATCTTTCTTAGAAATTTCAGTAGACAAATCTTTTCTGGTTAAAATACCTCTGTGCTGCAAACTTTTTATATGCTGTCCCGCTATACCTATGTTCACTATTTTCACATCTACATTAGATTGCGAACTACCTTCTTCCACTGCTTGTGCAATAGCTTTTACGGTTTTTGCTATATTAGAAACCACTCCTCTGGTAACTCCTGCCGATTCGGCCTTCCCCATGCCCAACACTTCAATCTTACCGTGATCGCTTCTTCTTCCAACTATAACACAGATTTTTGTGGTACCAATGTCAAGACCAACTACAATGGGTGAAGTTTTCGATTGTGTTGTAATGCCTTTTTCCATATTATATAACCTTTTCTAAATATTGTTCTTTTTTAACTCTTCTTTTCTAATACTATCTCTTACTCTTTTCTCTTCCGCCTCCATTCTGATAATGGTGGAATCGCTTTTCAGACATACAATCTGTCCTGCAAATTTCAAATTAATGGTCGAATAGGTATCCCAGCCTACATAAGGGATAGCTTTTTTATAAAAAACCATTAACCTCCTAAACTTGTCTTCCATATCGTTTGCATCTCCAAGAATAATCTTATGTTTGCCTACTCTTGGCACCAACTCTATATCTTTCTTAGCATTAACGTACAGTTGCACAAACAAACTATTCCACAGCGAATCTTTTGATATATATGTTGCTACCCTGTAGAGGTCCTTTATCAGCTTCGTTCTAACTGTATCAACTTTCCCGCCAAAACCCTCCTGTATTTCTCCATTTACAGCTATTACATTGGCTGTAAAATGATTAGAGATTGGAACCTTCAATCCTTTTTGGTCAATGTAATAATTTTGACCTGCTAAATTAAAAACCCTAAGGACAGGTGTCCGCTGCACAACCTCTGCTTGTATAATACCGTTCATGTCCGAAAAAACATTAGCATATTCTACAAAAGGATTAGCTCTTAACCTATCTTCTAAGCTTTGTAAATTGATATTATTAAGCTTTCTACCTACTAATAATCCATTTTTTGAAGCAAGTATTTCATCCACTTCTGCTCTTTCCAGGAAGAACTGATTTCCGGGCAAAATTACTTTAACTTCTTTACAAATCGCTTCATTTTTTTTAACTTCTATAAAACTCATTAACACGACTAGCCCACTTAGGCTAACCAGCCATAAAAAAACAAAAAGTACATTTTTCCATTTTATCCTTTTAAGCATTTGTGTATGTTTCTTTTATAGGTTTTACCAGTGTATCTATATTCCCTGCTCCTACTGTAACCAAGAGTTCTGGTTTTGTGTTTT
Organism: Pseudopedobacter beijingensis; assembly: GCF_042678145.1. Lineage (NCBI taxonomy): Bacteria > Pseudomonadati > Bacteroidota > Sphingobacteriia > Sphingobacteriales > Sphingobacteriaceae > Pseudopedobacter > Pseudopedobacter beijingensis. The sequence continues at coordinate 109,834 of NZ_JBHUDG010000015.1, forward strand.
CAACAAATTTCAACACTTCCTCTTTTGTTAACAATCTCTTATTTTCTAATACAATTTTATCTAGTAAAAAGCGACTATCTATCCCCTCTATCGGTAATTCTCTGGCAGGGTAAATCTCCATAAGAATAAGCTCATCCACCATACCCAACACTTCTGCAAACCCATCTGCAAAATCTCTTGTGCGGGTATACAAATGTGGCTGAAAAACCGCAGTAAATTTCTTATCCGGATACAAAGTTCGCACTGCTTTGAAGCATGCTCTTAATTCTTCCGGATGGTGAGCATAATCATCAATATAAACATGCTCATCTTCTTTTACCACATATTCGAAGCGCCTTTTTACGCCTTTAAAATTTCTGAGTCCTTCTCGTATTTTCTCTACACTAATCTCCATCACCAGAGCAACCTGTATGGCTGCCACTGCATTTTCAATATTATGCTGTCCCTGCAAACCCACTACCAGATTTGGAATTTCTAATTCCTGATTAATAAAATCAAAAACAAATTCTCCATTTTCTATTCTGATATTGCTAGCATAAGCATCTGCTATTTCTTCTGCCGAATATGTAGAAACACCTCTTTTAACATCTAATCCTTTTTTCAGAAATATTTTTCCTGTTGGTGTTACCTGTGAAGCAAACAATTCAAAAGAATCGGTCAAATGACTTTTATCGCCATAAATATCTAAATGATCTGCATCCATAGAAGTTATTACAGCAATATCTGGATGTAATGTAAGGAAAGACCTGTCATACTCATCAGCCTCGCACACCATCACGTTATTTTCGCCCACTATCAGATTAGTATCGTAATTCCCCGAAATACCACCTAAAAAAGCAGAGCATTTATTCCCTCCATTTAGCAACAAGTGAGCAATAAGACTACTTGTTGTTGTTTTCCCATGTGTTCCTGCCACAGCTATGGTAAACATTCCGTTAGACAATATGCCCAGAACCTGAGATCTTTTATAGAGCTCAAAACCCTGATCTACAAAAAACCTATATACCGCAGCATCTTTTGGTACAGCCGGAGTATAAATTACTAATACTGACGGGTCTGTTTCTCTATATTGCGTGGGAATTTGTTCAGGATTATCTTCGTAGATAACTGGAATTCCTTCTGCCTCCAACTCTCTGGTTAATACTGTTGAAGTTTTATCGTAACCCGCCACTTCGCAGCCTCTCTGACAAAAGTAACGAGCCAGACTGCTCATACTGATACCTCCGATACCTACCAAATATACTTTCCTTATGTCGGACAGATTAACCATTTTTTATTATTGATAAAACTTCTTTTGCTATAACTTCATCAGCCTCCGGCAATGCCAATGCTGAAATATTTTTAGAAAGCTGCTGCATTTCTGCATCGTCTTTCAATAACTTTATTGTCTGATCCACCAATTCTGCTTCAGCATGTCTATCGGCTACCAAAACGGCTGCATGCTCGATTACCAAAGCCATTGCATTTTTGGTTTGGTGATCTTCTGCTACGTTTGGTGACGGCACTAAAACCACCGGTTTTTTCACCAGACAAAGCTCTGATATTGTTCCTGCCCCTGCCCTGGATATGATTACATCTGCCATGGCATAAGCATAATCCATTCTATTTAAAAACTCAAGTATTCTGACTCCGTTGTCCTTGGGTTGATTCCCAAATTTCTCGATAATACTTCTATAATAGTATTTTCCGGTTTGCCATATCACCTGTATATTTTCTTTTTTAAAGCTTTCTATCCCCGCTGTCAGGCTATCATTTAGTGTCTTTGCACCTAAACTTCCTCCCAACACCAATACTGTTTTCTGTACAGGATCTAACTCAAAAAACTGCGCTGCTTCTTCTCTTTTCCCTTCTATATTAATCGTTTCTTTTCTAACGGGATTTCCTGTTTTTATAATTTTATCAGCAGGAAAAAACGCATGCATATTATCAAAAGCTACACATATTTTTCTTGCTTTTTTTGCCAGGAATTTATTGGTTATGCCGGCATAACTATTTTGCTCCTGTATTAATGTTGGTATTTTTTTTAGGTGAGCGGCATAAAGCAATGGTCCTGATGCATAACCTCCTACTCCAACTACTGCATCCGGCTTAAAATCTTTAATAATTCCTAATGCTTTTGTAACGCTTTTAATTACTTTTAATGGCAATAACACATTTTTCAACAGGTTATCTCGCTGAAAACCCTGTATATCCAAACCTATAATCTGATAACCTGCAGCCGGAACTTTTTCCATTTCCATTTTTCCGTTAGCACCTACGAAAAGTATCTCGATATCCGGATTTACTTTTTTCAATGCATTGGCAATAGCTATCGCCGGAAAGATATGTCCTCCTGTTCCTCCTCCGCTAATGATTATTCTTTTTGCCATGCCTTTATTAGTTATTAATTTCAGTTTGTTTTTAGTTGATATACATTCCTTCTTCTACGATATCTGTTATTTTTTTTTAATTTATCTCTTCTTGATCAACAATAATATTATTTATCCCATTGCCGGAATCTCTCCTACAATAATTTTATCGTTTTGATTAGCACTGTTTTTCTGCTGCAACTTATAATCTTCTACATCTTTACTTACTGACAGTATAATACCAAAAGCTACGCTGGTAAAAAGTATAGACGTACCTCCCATACTTACCAATGGCAACGGCACACCGGTTACTGGAAAAAGATTAACTGCTACAGCCATATTTGCTAAAGCTTGTATAGTTAAACTAAAACCCAGCCCTGCCGCCAGTAAGGCTCCAAAGGCTTTGGGGGCCTGCGTAACAATCCTGGTTATCCTGTACATCAATAACAGATACAAGCTAACAACGACTATCCCGCCAAACATTCCGTATTCTTCTATTATAATTGCAAAAATAAAATCCGAGTAAGGATGTGGCAAAAAATTTCTTTGTGTACTATTGCCCGGACCTTTTCCAAAAAAACCTCCGGTAGCTACAGCTATTTTCGCTTGATCTTGTTGAAAGGTTTTATCTGAATGCTGCATCTCCGGATGGAAATATGCATTGATTCTTGACTTATAGGTCTCTCTTCTTGGCCCAAAGAAAACCAACACCAAAAGCAATATAGCTCCCCCTAAACATACCGTTGCTATTTGCCTGAAACTGATACGCCCTATCAACAATATCAATATACTTACTCCAAACAGCATCAGTGCAGTTGAAAGATTAGCCAATCCAATTAAAATAAAGATCACACAAACCGATCCCATGATTGGAATAAATGCCTTTTTTACATCTTTAATATTCTCCTGCTTTTTAGTCAGGGTTCTGGCCAGGAAAGTGATTAATGCCAATTTAGCTAAATCTGAGGTTTGGAATGTAAGACCTGTCCCCGGAATAGCTATCCAACGACTTGCATCATTCATTGTACTACCAAATACCAAAGTATATAACAATAGAGGAATGGTAATAATCATAAGTATCTTTGAAATACCTGCGTAATACCTATAATTAAGCAAATGCGCAAAATAAATAAGCACAAAACCGATGACTATAAACAGAAAGTGTTTAAACATTAAGGATTCTGAACCTACACCTCTTTTATAAGCCAGGGTACCAGTTGCACTGTAAACCGCCAAAACGGACAGTAATGACAACAAAATGATGATCAACCAGATCCATCTGTCTCCTCTTGTGTGATTTAAAATATCCTTAATCATAAGTATGTTTATTTAAATGCTTATAATTCTCTTACTGCTGCTTTAAACTGATCGCCTCTGTCTTCGTAATTTTTGAATAAATCGAAGCTTGCACATGCAGGTGAAAGCAATACCGTTGATCCTTTTTTCGCTAAATGGTAGGCAACTTCAACTGCATCTTTTGCTGATTTGGTGTTAACAATGATTTCTACATCATCTTCAAAAGCATCATGAATAGCTTTATTGTCTAAACCCAGACAAACTATAGATGACACTTTTTCTTTAACCAGGCTTTTCAGCATAGAATAGTCGTTACCTTTATCAACACCTCCTAAAATGAGAACTACATCAGTCCCCATACTTTCTAAGGCATACCAGGTAGAATTTACATTGGTTGCTTTAGAATCGTTGATGAAGCTTATTCCCGAAATTTTAGCTACAAATTCCAGACGGTGGGCAACATTTTTAAAATCACCCATACTCTCGCGTACAGTCTCGTTTCTTAATTCAAGAATTTTAGCGGCAATACCTGAAGCCATTGAATTATAAACATTGTGACTGCCTTGCAGTGCAAGCTCCTTAATAGTCATAGTTAAGGTTTCTCTATTGTTAATGTTAATTGTTATATTATTATCTTCTAAAAACGCCCCGTTATTTACAGTATGTGTAATAGAAAAAGGGTGTTGTTCTGCTTTAATAGCATAGCTGTTTAAAGCTTTTTTTGTCTCCGTATCATCATCACAATAAATGAAATGACTATCAGTAGTTTGATTCTGTATTATTCTGAATTTAGATGCAACATAATTTTTCATTTCATAATTATATCGATCTAAATGATCTGGTGTAATGTTGAGTAATACGGCTATATCAGCTTTAAACTGATACATATTATCCAACATAAAGCTGCTTAACTCTAAAACATAGTAATCAAAATTTTCTTCTGCTACCTGCTTGGCAAAGCTAAACCCTACATTTCCAGCCAAACCCACATTTAAACCGGCTGTCTTTAAAATATGGTAAGTCAGCATTGTTGTTGTTGTCTTTCCGTTAGAACCGGTGATACAAATTGTTTTTGCCTGAGTATACCTTCCTGCAAACTCTATTTCGGAAAGTATGGGTATATTTTTTTCTACCAGTTTTTTTATAATCGGAGCTTTATCTGGAATGCCCGGGCTTTTAATAATTTCTGCGGCATTTAAAATAAGCTCTTCTGTATGTTTATTTTCTTCGTAAGCGATCCCTCTTTCTTCCAGTTCTTTTTTATACTTATCGCTGATCGCTCCAAAATCAGAAACAAAAATTTCAAAACCCTTCTTTTGCGCCAGAATTGCCGCTCCTACTCCGCTTTCTCCGGATCCCAAAACCACTATTCTTTTGCTCTTTTCCATACTATCTGATTTTTAGCGTTACTATGGTTATAATAGCCAGCAATATTCCTATAATCCAAAAACGTGTTACAATCTTTGCTTCGTGGTAACCTTTTTTCTGAAAATGATGATGCAATGGCGACATCAGAAACACACGCCTTCCTTCTCCATATTTACGCTTGGTATATTTAAACCAGGATACCTGAATAATAACGGAAAGATTTTCTATCAAAAACACGCCACACAATACCGGAATTAATAATTCTTTACGAATCATAATAGCAAAAACAGCAATAATACCGCCTATGGTCAAACTTCCCGTATCGCCCATAAATACTTGAGCCGGATAAGTATTATACCACAAGAAACCAATACAAGCTCCCACAAAAGCTGACGCAAAAATCACCAGCTCTCCTGAATTAGGTATATACAGGATTTTCAAATAATCGGCAATGATTGTATTTCCCGAAACATAAGCCAACAACACTAACGCTATACCAATAATTGCTGACGTTCCGGTAGCTAAGCCGTCTATCCCATCTGTTATATTCGCACCATTAGATACCGCAGTAATAATTACAATCACAAAGAGCAGAAAAACCATGAGAGCATAATCCTGATAATTACCTCCAAATATTTTCAGCACCTTAGCATAATCAAATTCGTTATTTTTATAAAAAGGCACATTGGTAATAGTGCTTTTTACATCTTTAGCATAATATACTCCGGTTGATTTTTCTATTCTAACCAGTCTCTCTCCTTCTTTATTTATAATAATCTCTTCGCTGATTCCTTGCTTTGGTGCTGATTTACTAACCGGCAAAGGACCTGTCACCGTTTGTCTAACCAATATCTGAGGATGAAAATACATAGTCCACCCTACAATCAGAGCTAGGCCTACCTGACCTACTACTTTAAAACGACCAGCCAGTCCTTCTTTATTTTTGCGAAATACTTTTATATAGTCATCCAAAAAGCCAATAGCTCCCATCCAAAGGGTTGTTATCAGCATCAAAATGATATAAATATTATCTAGTTTAGCAAAAAGCAATACGGGAATAAGAATACCGGCTATGATAATTAAACCACCCATTGTAGGTGTTCCTTGTTTTTGTATCTGCCCTTCTAAACCCAGATTTCTGACGGTCTCACCCACCTGTTTGTATCTTAAATAAGCAATTAGCTTATTACCAAAAACAGTTGTTATCACTAAAGACAAGATAATAGCCATCCCTGCTCTAAAAGAGATGAATTGGAATATCCCCGTTCCGGGAATATCATAATGCTTATGTAAAAAATCAAATAGGTAGTATAGCATTAGCCCAATAAATTAAATTGTTCTATTAATATCTCTTTATCATCAAAATGTTTCCGCTCTCCGTTTATCTCCTGGTATTTTTCATGTCCTTTTCCGGCCAGCAAAATGATGTCTCCAGGTTCTGCCAAATGACAGGCTGTTTTTATAGCTTCTTTTCTATCCACTATAGTTAAGACTTTCTTTTGATTAACTGCCGTTATTCCTTGCTTCATATCCTCTATAATATCCTCCGGTTTCTCGGAACGTGGATTATCTGAGGTCAGGATAACTTTATGACTCCAATCACATGCTGTTTGAGCCATAATAGGACGTTTTGTTTTATCTCTATCTCCACCGCAACCTACTACAGTTATAATAGATTCGTTTCCTGTACGAATATTCTCTATGGTTGAAAGGATATTTCTTAATGCATCTGGCGTATGTGCATAATCTACTATACCAACTACTTTATTTGGAGAGATCATATAATCGAACCTTCCCTCTGCTCCTGAAAGCATACTCAGATTGGTTAAAACGCTCATTTTATCTTGCTCTAAAAGCAATGCTGTAGCATACACAGCCAACAGATTATAAGCATTAAAAGTCCCTACCAGTCTAAAATAAACCTCAGAACCATCTACATCCATGTGTAGTCCAGAAAATTCATTCTCAATTATTTTCCCTTTAAAATCTGCTAATGATTTTAGACCATAGCTTTTTTTGTATGCTTTTGTATTTTGCAACATAACACTTCCGTTTTTATCATCGGTGTTTGTGAGCGCAAATGCATTAGTATTTAAAGCATCAAAAAATCCCTTTTTAGCTTTGATATAATTATCGAAAGTTTTGTGAAAATCTAAATGATCGTGAGTGATATTGGTAAATACCCCACCTGCAAAGGCTATCCCACTAATTCTATGTTGAGCAACTGCATGCGAGCTCACCTCCATAAAACAATATTCGCAACCGCTTTGCACCATTTTATCCAACAATTGATTCAACGCTAATTGATCTGGTGTTGTATGTGTTGCCGGAACAACCGTATCATTTATATAATTCTCTACGGTTGATATTAATCCTGTTTTATACCCTAATTTTCTGAATAGTTTATATAACAGAGTACATACGGTAGTTTTACCGTTTGTACCTGTTACGCCTACTAATTTCAATTTTGAAGATGGGTTATGATAAAAATTTGAAGCCATTACCCCAAGTGCAGTTGCAGAATTCGCTACTTTCACATAAGTAACTCCTTCTGCAAAAACTTCGGGCAGTAGTTCTACAACTACTGCATTGGTCCCATTTTCTATTACGTCATTTACAAAGTCGTGACCATCGGAACGTGTTCCTTTGATAGCCACAAATAAAGTTCCCTGAGAAACTTTTCTGGAATCGAATTGCAATTGTTGAATCTCGACTTCTGTCGATCCAATCACCTGCTCTATGGCTACACCGTACAATATGTCTTTTAAAACTGCCATTATCGTAATTCGATTGTTATTTTCGTTCCTTTCATCACTTTTGCTCCGGCAGGAATAGATTGCAATTCTACCTCTCCAGAACCTTTTATTACTGGATTCAGACCCGCATTACCCAATGCATAAAGTGCATCTCTCAATCCCATCCCGGTAACATCCGGAACAATTCCGTTATTTGTTTTCACTTCTCTGTATGCAATACCCGAATTGGTATCTACATCCATTTCTTTCGCCGATGCGAAATAAGACTTCACCCCTAAACTACTATACACCTCCTGCGCTGCCTTTTTAGAACCTGCTTTCACTAAAGGCAATCTGGTATTGCCAATAACTTTTGGTTCTTTTACATCAGCATACATTTGCAAGTCGCTGGCATAAATTACATCGGCCACCTCTCTAAAAACAGGACCAGCCACATCTGCCGCATAGTAAGATCCTTTTGTAGGATTCTGCACCACAACAATCATAGAGTATTTTGGCTTTTCAGCCGGAAAATATCCACAAAAAGAAGCCTGATATTTACGTTTTCCTCTGTATCCCTTTGACCCATCCGCTACTTGCGCTGTTCCGGTTTTACCTGCTATTTTATAAAGGGGATTTTTCAACCTTTTCCCTGTACCCTCTTCTACTACTGCTTCCAGCATCTCTTTCAACATCCCCAATGTACGGTCTGAACATACCCGACTATTAATTACTCGTGGCTGAAACTGCTCTACGGTATTACCCAATCTTCTGATCTCCTGCACAAACAACGGTGCGATCATTTTCCCATCATTTGCCACAGCGTTATAAAGAGATAGAATTTCCATTGGAGTCATTTTCAACTCGTACCCATAAGCCATTTGGGGAAGTGTTAAACCACTCCACGATCTGCTTTTTGGCGTTTTTATCAAAGGAGTTCCTTCTCCAGGAATCTGTAAACCCAATTTATCTCCCAATTTCAGATCATACAATTTATCTGTAAACGCTGATGGCTTATCTTTATAGCTATTATAAATCTGTTTAACAATAGCCACATTGGAAGAAACCTCAAAAGCCCTTTTCATGGTAATTACACCATAACCACCAGCATGAGAATCTTTAATGGTATGACGATATATTTTATATTTACCTTCGTCTGTATCTATCTTATCATCCAGATCAAACTTTTTATCTTCCATAGCAACCATGTAAGATGCCAGTTTAAAAGTAGAACCTGGTTCTGCGCTCTGCGCAATAGCATAATTAAAGCTTTCTTTATAACCTTCGCCTGCTTTGGTATAATTAGCAATAGCCTTTACTCTTCCAGTCTCCACCTCCATAACTACTACAGTACCAAAATCAGCTTCGCTTTTTATCAATTGCTTTTTCAGCGCATTTTGCGCCAAATCCTGGATATTCACATCGATGGTAGAAATAATATCTGCCCCATCTTTCGGTGCAATTTCAGCATCTTCATTTACCGGCATCCAAACACCTCCCGCTATACGCTGAACTAATCTTTTCCCTGTCTCTCCATTGATATAATCACCATAAGCTCCTTCTAAACCCACTGCCACACCTGCATTTTCGTTATAATAACCTATAGTTCTGGCCGCCAGATCTCCAAACGGAAAAATTCTTTTATTTTGCTGAACAGCAATCATCCCACCTTTATATCTTCCTAAATTGAAGATTGGAAATTGCTTCAATGCTTTCAGATCCTGATAACTAACTTTTCTTTTAATCAGGAAATACCTTTGCTTATCTGCCCGGGCATTTCTTAACAATCGTGAATACTCTCTGGAACTTTTATCTTTAAAACGTACTGACAGTTGATAAGCCAGAGAATCTATTTTTTCATAAAAAACTTTATCATCTTCTATTCCTCCCGCCAACAAATCCATTCTAATCTCATACTCCGGAACAGATGTAGCTAACAAGCTTCCGTCCGCCGAATAAATATTTCCCCTTGCAGCTTCTACTTCAGCATAACGGGTACTTAAACTATCCGCCATAGCCTTATATTTACCTCCCTGCACCAATTGCACCTGCCCCATCCTAAAAACAACGGCCACGGCAAACAAAACAATCAAGCCAAACGCCGCATATACACGAAGAAGAATATTAGTTCTTATATTCATTTTGACCTATTTTAATTTTTATTGGAGGTTCTACCGGAACTTTTAATCCCAAAACAGAATCCACTTTTTTTACTACTTCTGTCTGCTTGCTTCTGAACATCAAATCCGCTTTCAACGTTTTAAAATCCCAGCTCAGCTCTTTAACTTCTTTATTCAGCTTATCAATCTTCCTGATATTATTTTCTGCATTATGGCGATTTCCTATATAAATCATACCCAAAAAAGCCAGAAACAACACAAAAGGCAAAGCCTCTGTTACTGCCTCCTTAGACACCACTCCTTTAGTTACAAATGCAAAAAAAGCAGACATAGCAGGACTTTTTCCCGCTTCTTCCACTTTTTCTTGTTGCACATCCGCAAGTGGCTCCTCTTCTAGTGGTATTTTAATTTTATTCACCATTTTTTACCGCAATTCTCAATCTCGCACTTCTAGCCCTGTTATTTTGCTTCAGCTCTTCTTCAGATGCTGTAATTGATTTTTTTGTCAACACAGTCAAAGGCTTAATTTCATTACCATAAAAATCTTTCTCCACCTGCCCCGAAAATTTTCCTTTTGCCATAAAATTCTTCACCAATCTATCCTCCAACGAATGATAAGACATCACCACCAACCTACCTCCCGGCTTTAAAACCTCTGCCGCCTGCATCAAAAATTCACGCAAAACCTCCATTTCCTGATTCACCTCTATCCTCAATGCCTGAAAAACTTGCGCCAAATATTTATTTTCTTTATTTCTGGGTATTAACCTTGAAATAACTTTTTTCAAATCTTCTACAGTAACAATCTCCTCATTCAACCTGGCAGTAACTATCGTTTTCGCTAATGTTTTTGCATTCTGAATTTCCCCATACAAACCAAAAATCTTATGCAACTCTTCTTCAACATAAGTATTCACCACTTTCCTCGCTGTCAAATCCCCGTCCTGATCCATCCTCATATCCAGCTCTCCATCAAAACGGATAGAAAAACCTCTTTCCGGAACATCAAATTGATGCGATGAAACCCCTAAATCCGCCAGAATACCATCTACAGGCACCAAACCCTCCATACGCAGGTTATTTTTCAGGTAGCGAAAGTTCTGATCCACAAAAACAAAACGATCATCATCTATCTTATTCTTTTGCGCATCTACATCCTGATCAAAAGCAACCAAAACACCATCTCCATCCAACTGCTTAATAATCTCACGAGAATGCCCTCCACCTCCAAATGTCACATCCACATAAACCCCTCCAGGCTTAATATTCAGAGCGTCAATACACTCCTGAAGCATCACCGGAACATGATACACATTATCCATCCGATAACCTCCTTCCATTCCCCATTACATCCTCCGCTAAACTCGCAAAATTCTCAGGCTCATCATCCATTTGCGCATCATACGCCTCTCTCGACCACATTTCTATTTTATTAAATTGACAAGAAAGAACTACCTCAGATCCAATACCCGCATACTCCAACAAAGTCTTCGGCAACAACACCCTACCCGAAGAATCCAAATTCAACTCCGTTGCCCCCCTTGTAAAATACCTTACAAACTTTCTATTCTTTTCTTCATACGGATTTAACTCAGCTAATTCTGCAGTCACTTTATCCCATTCTGCTCTCGAGTAAATCACCAGATGTTTTTCAAAACCCCTATTCACAACAAGCCCATCTGCATCTATGGCAGGCAATTGTTTCTTAAGCCCGGCAGGAACCATTAAACGTCCTTTCGAGTCAAGCTTACAATCAAATTCTCCAATCAAATGAGACATAGTTGTATTTAAAGACTGTTTCAAATGTAAAATTAAGTATTACTTCCACATATTACCACTTTTTACCACAAAAAGTTTTCAACAAGTGATTTTTTTTATAAAAACACCGTTTAAAGAAGATAACACCTCTCTAAAAAAAGATAAAACACAATACAAAAAGCGCAAAAAAACACCCTTAAACAAACCATAAACACACATTTTAGAACAAAGTGGGAATCCAGACCATTTTTTCACTCTATTTTTAAAAAAAGTGGGAGAACTAAACCCATACCTAATAAAAGACAAAAAAGTATTTTATTATATCTGAATATAATTTAACTTTGTGCATACGTTATGAGTATTTTTTCTAAGACATGTGAATACGCCATGCGCGCAGTATTTTTTATAGCGCATAAGACCACTAATAATAACAGAGTGGGCCTAAAGGAAATTGCCCAAGGAATAGACTCTCCTGAGCATTTTTTAGGAAAAATACTTCAGGATCTCAGCAGAAAAGGAATTATTTTATCTGCCAAAGGTCCTACTGGAGGGTTCTATATGGATGGACGTACATTAAAACAACCACTGTCTGCCGTTGTAGAAGCTATTGATGGCGACAATATTTTTGTAGGTTGTGGTTTAGGATTAACTTATTGTTCTGAAAGTAACCCCTGCCCTATTCATCACGATTTTAAGAGAATAAGAACCGATATTATTAAAATGCTTAAAAAAACTACTATTGAAGAGTTTAACGAAGATTTGGTTCTAGGAAACTTCACGTTGAAAAAATAAAAATTTTTACTACAATAAAAGACAAAAAGGTATTAATATATTTTAATAACAAAAATGAAAACCTATTCTAAATATGCTACTGTTACTATCTGCACTATTGCCCCTCAATTTTGTTTTGCATCAAATCAAACCAACTCTTCCTTTATGCAAATTATAGCGGTACTACTTCTCTTAATTATATTTATTGCCGTACTATTTGCTGTTCTGCGTATAATGAATAAAGCTGACAACATTAGTAACAATGCCAACAGGATAAATGATAAAGCAAACGAATATCAAAGATTTAAGGAAAGAATAAAAGGCTTTAACAGTCAACAAATACAGTCTTATCTCAACTATATCCAAAAAGAAAAACACATCTCTAAAAAATCAATTGGTATAATTTTACTTATTGGATTCAACCTGATTAATCAAAGTGTTTTTGCTCAAACCACCAATGCAGATTCACTATCTGGTAAAGGAGGAATCATTATCACATTTATTTTAATATTGATTCCCATACTAGCAGGCCTGGCCATCCTGATTATTAAACTTTTCAATGCACTCAACAAATACAAAAACAAGCAAGATATTAGTGAGTCCATTAGGTTTTCTCAGTTTCTTATTCAAAACACAGACGAAAATACAGAACAGGAACTCGTCAAAAGAAAACAAGCCCTGGATTATCGCTTACCTAACAACCAGCTATCAGGCGAGGCTCCTGCTGAGGACCCTAAGGGTTTGTTGAATACTATTGAACACGAAGCTCCACTCCCACTGGTTTCGGCAAAAAAGAAAGCTCCGGAACGTCCGCAAATTGACCCCAAATTAAGCAATCTTATTATATGGTATATTGGTGCAGCAGCGTTCTGGTTGTTATTTGGAACTACTGTTGGCGAATATTTAGGTATAAAGTTCTTAGCTCCCGAGAGTGATAATATTAGCTGGTTAAGTTTTGGTAGATTGAGGCCTGTCCACACTAACGCTGTTTTTTGGGGATGGGCTTCTTTAGGTATGTTTGGCTTAGGGCATTACATTGTACCTCGGGTCAGTAACACTCCTTTATACAGTTTAAAAATGGGTTGGTGGGCTTTTATTCTCATCAACATTACAGTAATAGCGGGCTCTTTATCTCTCATGGCCGGCATTAATAATGGCGGTGGAGAATACAGAGAATATATATGGCCTGTGATGTTACCTTTTGCTATAGCATTGGTTGTATGTGTAATTAATTTCCTCAACACAATTGCGCACCGAAAAACCAAAGAAATATACATTTCCAATTGGTATATAGTAGCATCTATTCTTTTTACTATTGTTATTACACTGGTAGCTTACCTGCCTTTCTGGCAAAAAGGGCTTGGCGAAACCATTATCCAGGGATATTATATGCATCAGGGTGTTGGCATGTGGTTTATGCTGTTTACATTAGGTATTGTTTACTATTTTCTGCCACAGCAGTTAAACAAGCCCATTTACTCGTACAGCTTAGGGATTCTGGCATTTTGGGCGCAAATTATATTTTATACATTAATAGGAACGCATCACTTCATTTTCAGCTCTATTGCCTGGTGGTTGCAAACAGTAGCCATTGTAGGGAGTGCCGGAATGGTTATTCCTGTTGCTGCCGGAACCGCAAATTTCCTGCTCACGTTTAACGGGTCCTGGCATAAAATAGGTCAGAGTTATACACTTCCATTCTTTCTTGTAGGGATTATTTTTTATTTCACTGGTTCTTTACAAGGTACAGCAGAAGCTTTTAGATATACCAATATGCTCTGGCATTTCACTGATTTTACTGTAGCCCACTCACACCTCACCATGTATGGCATTATATGCTTTTTACTTTGGGCTGGCATTTACGCTTTATTCCCAAGATTAACCGGCAAAGAAGCTCCTCACCTAACTGTAGGAATTCATTTCTGGCTGGCTTTAATTGGTTTACTGATTTACACTATTCCTTTAATGTACGGAAGCACGCTTAAAGGACTTTTATGGATGGATGGAAAACCATTTATCGAAGGTGTTACACTTATGGCTCCTTATTGGTTATGGCGGGCTATAGGTGGAAGTCTCATGTGGCTTTCTCATCTGTTTTTTATCTATAACCTATATAAGATGCTTGAAGGCCGAAACACGATAGACATTAATGAAACTGCAATAAAAAGACTAGATAAACTCACCGAAAAAGAAAACGCAAAATAAATTAAAGCAATCATGGAATATTTCAATAATCATAAAAAGTTATTTGTTACCGCTACTTCCCTTTTTATTTTGCTTACTTTATTGGTATGTATTTTCCCGGCGTTAGACAACCAAAAAAACTACGAGCCTTTACCTAACGCAAAACCATTAAGCAAAGAAGCAGAAATGGGTAAAGCTATTTTTATTTCTGAAGGGTGTGTCGCCTGTCATACCCAGCAGGTGCGTAATATAGACATGGATAAAAGCTGGGGAAAACGCCCTAGCATTGCAGCAGATTACACTGGAATATCAAGAACGGATATATGGAGAAATACTGCTACTTTAATGGGAACCGAAAGAACAGGGCCAGACCTTACCAACATAGGAACCCGACAACCCAGCACGGAATGGAACTTAACTCACCTTTATAATCCACGCATATTGGTAAAAGAATCTATCATGCCTTCCTATCCCTGGTTATTTGAGATCAAAGAAAATACACTTCCCACAGATATAGTAGTCACCGTCCCCGACGAATACCTGCCCAGCAAACACACAAAGATTGTAGCCAGCGAAAAAGCATTGCATTTAATAGCTTACCTGCAATCTTTGGTGCAGGTAGATTTACCGGAAGCTACACCACAACCTGTTTTTCTTTACAAACGCGAACCTAAACCCGCAAAATCTACATCTGGAGACGAAGAAGAAGAACTTGACGGAGCTCCATTATACGCAAACAATTGCCAAATGTGCCATCAGGCAAATGGAGAAGGATTAAAAGGTGCTTTCCCCGCTCTTAAAGACAGCAAGATAGTATTGGATGATGATAAGCCAGAAACCATGGTTGATATTATTATGAATGGATATAGTGGGAGAGTTAGTGAAGGATACGCCGTTATGCCAGCTGTTGGTGTAAACAATAATCTGTCTGCAGCAGAAATAAGCGCTATTATGAATTACGTAAAAACCAATTGGGGAAATAACGCACAAAAGGTTTCCAGTAAACAAGTAGAAGAATTGGTTAAACAAGTTAAACAATAAATCAGTATGAAACGATTATTTATTACCCTTCCGATACTGCTTCTGGGTATTACAACCATAGCCTGCCCTGTTTGCGAAAAACAACAACCAAAAATATTGAAAGGGATAACACACGGTACAGGTCCGCAAAGCAACTGGGATTTTGTAATTATCGCTTTCGTTGTTGTATTAGTTATTGCCACTTTATTCTTTTCTCTGAAATTTTTATTTAAACCCGGTGAAAAATCTGAGCAGCATATTAAAAACCTTTTTATCAATTAAAGCATGGAAGAGAAAAGTAAAATATTTTTATTTATTGATGATGATCCTGCTCCCATAGCCGAATTGTACGCTCCTGTAAACTTTGAACTAGACACATCTAAACTGGTAGACGGGAAACATACACTCAAAATAATCAGTAAAGATCCCAGAGGAAAAGAAGGAATCAGGGTAATTAATTTTGAAGTAAGAAATGGTCCTTCCATAGCCATCGAAGGGATTAAGGAAAATGCGGTGGTAGATGGCATTGTACCCATTATGGTTAATGCCTACGGAAAAGGAAACCAAAAAAACTTTTTAATATCAGGCAGTGAATCTCCACAAAGTATTCCTTTCTGGATATTTATCATCCTGATTTTATTTCTTGCCTGGACTATTTATTTTATCGTTACCTCCTCTTCAGTTAATTTATCAGTATGAAAACAGACATCAGAAATATAGATGATATTAAAATTTTTGTAGATGAATTCTACCACAAAATACAGCTTGACGATTTGCTGGGCCCTATCTTTAACAACACCATAACGGATTGGCCTACACATTTAGATAAAATGTATAAATTCTGGAATGCTGCACTTTTTGGTGTTCCGGGTTTCAAAGGTAATCCATTTGCAAGACATGCGCCTCTTCCTATTAATAAAGTTCATTTTGAACAATGGATAAAACTATTCCATGAAACTATTAACAAAAATTTTGAAGGCGATATAGCTAACGATTGTAAATACAGAGCAGAATTAATGGCCAGTATGTTCCAGTCTCGTCTTGAGCTTATGAAGGGCAATCCCAACAAGGTAATAGTATAATAACATGAACAAAAATTCAGTAATCTATAAGGATATAAAAAATAAGGAAGACATTACAGAACTTGTTCTTTGTTTTTACAATAAAATAAGAGAAGACGAACTGCTATCTCCTATTTTTAATGCAGTTATTAAGGATTGGGATAGCCACCTTGAAAAAATGATTAGTTTTTGGTTTACGCTTTTGCTTTATACCAGAACCTATAAGGGAGATCCGCTACCTGTCCATTTACCACTGAAAATAGAAAAAACACATTTCGACAGATGGATTAATCTTTTTGAAACTACTATTGACGAACGCTTTAAGGGCGAAATTGCAACCAATGCAAAAAAAAGGGCTTGGAGCATTGCCAGAATAATGAAAGCCGTAAAACAAATACCTGAGGAATAACTATGCAAAACAAACCCATTAAACGTTCTAATTTCTTGATCCAACTATCGCGCGACCATCATCTTAGCTTACTATTTTGCTGGAAGATTAAAGAAGGACTAAAAAGAGATATTTCTCCTATACTTAAAGATTATGTACATTTCTTCTGGAAAGGGCACATGCTTGACCATTTTAAACAGGAAGAAATACTGCTATATAATAACTGTTTGGATCAACTATGCAAAGACGCCGTTAATCAACATGATATCATTACAGAAATTATCAGACAGATTCATCAAGATGAAAATCCCAAAAGTTCTTTATTTCAGTCTCTCATCGATCAGGTTAACCTGCATATAAGGTTTGAAGAGAGACAGGTATTTCCGCATTTAGAAAAGAGCCTTTCGACGGCAGAGCTCAGGCTGATAGAAAAAATACTGGACAAAGAAAAAGACGACTTTACAGACAATTACCCTGTTGAATTCTGGAAATTATAAATCTGATATTTCTTAAAGTACATTTCATCAACAATACGGTCTCTCCTTTGTTGATGCTTTATAACACAGGTAAAACATGATCAAATGCGATATATGTATAATTGGAGCAGGACCAACGGGTTTGTTCGCTGTATTTGAAGCAGGCTTGCTAAAAATGCGCTGCCATGTAATTGATGCTCTTCCTCAGGTTGGTGGTCAACTATCAGAAGTTTATCCTCACAAGCCTATTTACGATATCCCTGGTTACCCGGAAATATCTGCGCAGCAATTAGTTGACAAACTAATGGATCAAATAAAACCTTTCTCTCCTACGTTTACCTTAGGAGAACGGGTGGATAGTTTTTCCAGAAATCAGGAAGGCCTATTTAAACTCACCACTAACGAGGGCTCTGTTATCACCGCAAAAGTTATAGTGATAGCTGCCGGACTAGGTTGTTTTGAGCCTCGAAAACCCGCTATTCCAAACCTTTCCTCTTTTGAAGGAAAAGGTGTTATTTACCTGATCAAAAAACCAGATGAATTAAAAAACAAACATATTGTTATTGCTGGAGGTGGCGACTCGGCATTAGACTGGACTATTCATCTGGCCAATATCAGCCCGCATGTCACCCTGGTTCATCGGGGAGATACCTTTAGAGGAACACCGGAATCAGCTGCTAAAGTCTATGAATTAGCCCAACAAAACAAAATCAATTTAGTATTAAAAGCCAACGTCGTAGATTTACATGGTACAGCAAAACTTGAAAAAGCAGAAATTCTGGATCATTCCAAAAATAATTTATTCATCAAAGCTGATTATTTTATTCCTTTATTTGGCCTAAGCCCCAAACTTGGCCCCATCTCTGAATGGGGATTAGGAATAGATAAAAATGCTATTCTGGTAAACACCGTTGATTACTCTACCAATATAAGCGGCGTATATGCTATTGGAGATATAAATACCTACGAAGGGAAGCTTAAATTAATTCTCTGTGGCTTTCACGAAGCAGCATTAATGGCTCAAAGTGCATTTAAACTTGTTTATCCGGACGAAAAACTTACTTTCAAATACACTACAGTTTACGGCATTAATCCACTATGAAAACACCCAGAATAATAGTTATAACTCCTGATGGAAGAGAAAATACACTAGAAATTCCAGACGTTAATTTAGGCATCAGTTTAATGGAATTTTTAAAAGCAGCGGAATACAATATAGAAGCTAGTTGTGGAGGGATAGCACTATGTGCTACTTGCCATATTGATGTTATGAAAAAAGGGGAAGCACTACCTGAAGCTAATTCCATAGAACTATCCATGTTGGATTCTTTACCCAATAGCGATGACAGTAGTAGATTAGCTTGCCAGATTATGCTGAAAGATATACCAGACGGGACGGTTATACAAATTTTAGGAACTCCTTAAACACTTATTGTAAGAATTATAAGCTCAGGAGAGCTTGCTTTCTATATAAGCCTTTAAAACCACAGCATTATTATGTTCTTGATCTTTTGATGAGTACAAAAACAATACCTTTGGGTGTTTAGATATTTCTTCCACAAAATGAGCAAACAACTCATTGTTGTCCAGTTCCTCAACATATTGTTTCTTAAAATCGGAAAAGCTATTGGGCTGATGATGAAACTTTTCCCTTAGTGCTGAAGACGGACTGATATCTTTAGCCCACAAATCCAATTCCAGATTTTCCTTCTTCACTCCCCTTGGCCAAAGCCTGTCTACCAAAACACGAAAAGCTTCTTCCTTTACAGGAGATGCATCGTAAACCCTTTGTATATCTATTTTCATCTGGGACATAGCACCTTAAAGTTAAGCTATTCAACCATTAAAATACAGGTATAATAAAAAACAAAAAAGGGTTTAAAGAGTTTTGCCAAAATGCAAAAGCCTTTAAACCCTTCTACAGAAATGTACTAAAAAATCAGGATTATCCGTGAATAGCTTTTACTCCAGGTAATTCTTTTCCTTCCATATATTCCAGTAAAGCTCCACCTCCGGTAGAAACATAGCTTACCTCATTTTCTAAACCAAATTTAGCAATAGCCGCAGCTGAATCACCTCCTCCTATTAAAGAAAAAGCGCCTTTTTGAGTAGCTGCAACAATAGCATCAGCAACTGCTCTTGTTCCTTTATCAAAAGCGTTCATTTCAAATACGCCCATTGGTCCGTTCCAAAGAATAGTTTTAGATTCAGCAATTACTTCAGCAAAACGCACTCTGGTTTCCGGGCCTATATCTAGTCCTTCCCATCCATCAGGAATTTCTTTAGTAGCTACAATCTGCGTATTTGCTGTCTCAGAAAAATCATCGGCAATTACAGAATCAGCAGCCAAATGCAACTTCACTCCTTTTGTTTTTGCTTTTTCAATAACATCCAACGCAAGTTGCAATTTGTCTAACTCTACAATAGATTGGCCTATAGAACCACCTAATGCTTTAATAAAAGTATAGGTCATACCACCACCAATAATCAGGTTGTCTACTTTATCCAACAATCTATCTATCAAAAGAATTTTATCTGATACTTTAGAACCACCCATAATTGCAGTAAATGGTCTTGCAGCATGGTTCAATACTTTTTCTGCGTTTTCAACTTCAGAAGCCATCAGGTAACCAAAATATTTGGCATCCGGAAAAAACTTAGCAATTACTGCAGTAGAGGCATGTGCTCTGTGAGCGGCACCAAAAGCATCATTCACATAAACTTCACCCAGTTTAGATAGCTTTTCTGCAAAAGCCTCATCTCCTTTTTCTTCTTCTTTGTAGAAACGTAAATTTTCTATCAATAACACTTCTCCTGCTTGCAAAGCATCAGCTTTAGCTTTTGCATCTGCACCAATACAGTCATCTGCAAACTGCACTTCTCTACCTAACAGTTTTGAAAGATGTGCAACAATATGTTTCAAAGAATATTTTTCAGTTGGTCCTTCTTTCGGACGCCCTAAATGCGACATTAATATTACAGCACCTCCATCGTTAAGGATTTTCTGAATAGTTGGCAATGCTGCTGTTATTCTTTTATCGTCTGTGATTACAAATTCTGAGTTTAATGGCACATTGAAATCTACTCTTATCAACGCCTTCTTGCCCTTAAAGTTTAAGCTGTCTACAGTTTTCATTTCTATAATTAAATATGGTTCTTTTAATTTATTTTAAGATACATTTGTCTATGTGGTCCTATTGATGGAATCTGAAATTCTGCCGATATAAATTCAAAACCTAATGACAGGTAAAATTTATAGGCTACTTCTCTTGCATTACACCAAAGGTAGTTTGCTTTTTGTCCCCGCAAATAAACTATTGCGAAATTCATCAACAGGTTTCCCAATCCTTTTCCCTGATATTCTGGTAATGTTGCCATACCTCTCAATTGGTACCCTGTTCCTTCAAACTTTTCGTGTGGTTGTTTATGAAATGTAGCGACACAAACCAGTTTCCCTTCCCGCTCATAACCTACATGAAAAGTTGTACCTTCCAGATCTCCATCAAAAACACACTCCTCATTTGTAAGCTTTCCTTCCCTTAAAACAATATTTCTTATTTCCAGTACTTCTGCTGTGCTTACAAATTTTATCATTGATTATAACGATATGCTTTTATTTTCCCAACCAAATCAGCCAATCGGCTTGAGTAGCCATACTCGTTGTCATACCAACCAACAACTTTGACCATTCCTCCAACTATGGAAGTTAATTTTGCATCAAATATACAAGAATGTGGGTTATCTAATATATCTACTGACACAATTGGATCTTCTGTATACTCCAAAACACCTTTTAGCATACCATTTTCTGCTGTTTTGAATGCTGAATTTATTTCGTCTATAGAACCAGGCTGCTGTTCTAATATACAAGTAAAATCTGTTAACGATCCATTTAAAACCGGAACCCTGATACCTGCCCCACCGAGTTTACCTTCTAAATGCGGAAATATTGCTGTTATAGCCTTTGCCGCTCCTGTGGTAGTTGGAATAATGGAGGCCGAAGCTGCCCTTCCTCTACGCAGATCTTTATGCGGAGCATCATGCAGACTCTGATCCCCCGTCATAGAGTGCACCGTGGTAATATACCCTTCTTTTATTTTCCAATGATCATCTAATACTTTAATAAGTGCTGCAACATTATTTGTTGTGCAGGAAGCATTCGATATCAGCGGACTGGAAAGATCTGCTTCATGATCATTAACCCCCAGTACAACCATGGGAATATCTTTATCTGCCACAGGTGTTGATATAACTACCTGTCGGGCTCCCGCCCGCAGATGCTTAGAAGCTAATTCCCCTGATAAGAATTTACCGGTAGATTCTATCACTAAATCTATTCCTAATTTTTTCCAGGGTAAATTCTCAGGGTCTCGCTCTGCATAAACTGCAATCTGATTACCATCTATAAATAAGTGGTCTTTATCAAAAGACACTTTACCTTTATAATTACGATGTACAGAATCGTATTTAAAAAGGTGTGCCAGCGTTTCGGTATCCGTTAAATCATTGATTGCCAACACATCCACATCTCCCCTCTCCAACAACAATTTTAATACCGTACGGCCAATACGACCAAACCCATTTATAGCAACTTTCATTTCCCTTTTATTAATACCCAAATGTACCTAAATAGGATTTTTAAAAAAATTAAAAATTTATTTTGGAGATATTCAAACCGTTTTTATCTTTGCACCACGTTAAACAAACGGCCCGTTCGTCTAGGGGTTAGGACGCAAGATTTTCATTCTTGAAACAGGGGTTCGATTCCCCTACGGGCTACGAAAATCCGCGAATTTCGAAAGATTTTGCGGATTTTTTATTTCTGCCATACAAGATCCCATACACTTCGTTTTTATTGTTGCCAAAAATGTCAAGATCATAAAAATTGCAAGAGACTTTCTCAATCCAATATCTTCTAATATGTCCAACAAAGACAATGCAATGAGCCTCCAAATTGTGAAAGAGAATCACAGTTAACAGTCTCTACTTTAAATCCCATTCCTTCATACAATTCTCTATTTCTATTATTGTAAAACTCTGTTTCTCTTCTTGTAGTTAATGTATATTGGGGAAGTATAATTAAATCATTTAATATAATATTATTGATATAGATTCCTCTTGAAACCGAATAACAACCACTTCTCTTTTTCTTTTTACATTGACATTTAATACTTTCATCAATTGGTCTATCAAGAATCCTGACTGTCTCTAATCCCAAATAGTGTGCACTCTTAATTAATTCTTCAAGATAAACGTTATCATCTCTCAAAAAATTCATATCTGGATACAAACTAACTCCTAATTTATCATTGCTAATAAATGAAGCATACCCATCTATATGACCTATAACATCATCATCCTGTCTAAATATAATTATAGGTTTTATATCTAAATATTCCTCAATCATTTTCTCAATATAAAACTTTGAAAAAGTTGGATTGTCTTCAACTATTTTTGATGTCATGAATCCATATTCCTCATTATTGATTAAATTTCCACCATCCCATATTAGAGGAATATCAGTTATTTCTTTTTTTACGAGAGTGGAAATAATATCTTTAGATAATTGATTAATTCTATTAAAATACTTCCATCTAAATCTATAATCGCAATACTTTGGAAAGTAAATAGGCTTTATCAATTTATTTCCATTGATAAAGCCCATGCAGTCTCTTAACCAGATTTCATCCCAACCTTTTACTATTAGTGGTTGAATAGATTTCCGATAACCAATAACATCATACAAATAATTTAGGTCGTTTTCATTTGATAGTATTAGTTTAACATTAATCTTATCTGGAATTTTACTTATCAATTCTTCAATGACCGAAGCTGCCTTTTTAAAATTATTCTTAAATGATTTTGGGTAGGCTAAGATTATATTTTCTACCTTTTGAAATTCACAATTCATAGTTTACAGTTTTAAATTTGAATAACCTGCAAACGTATGAAGAGGATTTCCGAAGTTCAATTCTCCCAAAAGCCTACTTTATACTGCTTTAGTTTGATTACTTTATAAAAATAACAACCCTACTAATAAGCCCGAAAGTAACCAACTTGAATTAACTTTTTTACTTTTCTTTTCAAGCTCAACATTTACACTTTTGTCCCCCATAATATCTTGTATTTCATATTTTACAAGATATTTTCCGTTAGCTTCTTTTTTCTTCAATTCATCTATTAAGATTTTATGGAAGTCTTGTTCAGGAAGGAATTTTTTAAATTCGACTTTATTATCCTTTACCTTAACTTCAGTTAGACCTCGTGTAAAGTCAACTCTTACATCTTTTAAATTCGCTTCTGTCATTACCTCATATCCTTCTATTTCTATAGTTGGAATTGAAATGGATGCCGAATTGAAAAGTTTTAGTTTTGAATCATTTCCGTCTACAAGTTTAATTTGTTTTAAAGTCCTAATATCTCTTAAACCTGCTACTACTACATAATCATTACTAACACTTTCTCTACTCTTATTTATTAGCTTATAGTTGACATTATAGGTATTTTTAAATCGTGCATATTTTTTTTCTGAGCTCGCTAAAGTATTGTATGAGGGGAACTCAGAACTAATGTTTGATGAACTTGTAAAATATTTAACAATTGCTTCTCTCTGTTTATTCAGAGTACTTTTGTATGCTTCAGGAGCATATTCTTCAAGGTCGTAAATTTTTGATTTAATTTTATTCTCCCTTTCTTTCTCTTTTGTTTCCGCAGCTTTTATTTGTTGCTCTTTCTCATATCTACTGCTCCCGTAATCTTCATACAAACAAGTGCTAGTTCCCAACATAAAAATTTTCTTCCAAGTATTTATACCATAATATTTATCAACAACTTTTACTGAGTTAAGAATAGTGATACATCCTGAAGAATTTGTTTTTATTAATATCAATGAACATTCATTACCATCATCAACCCATTTTCCCTCATAAATTATTTTAGTTACATCCCCATATAAATCTTCCCTACCGTCCTTAATTTGCTTTTTTGAAAATTTAGCAATCCAATCCTCACCACTCAACCATTTTATTGTGAATGTTTTTGCTTTCTCATCTATAATTAATCTACCTTGACTCCTTCTATCTTCAGAGTATTTAAAGTATGCCTTATACTCATTTACTCCTACTAGTACAGGCATATCATATGTTGATAGTCGAAACCCAAAAAAATGCACTTCATTTTTATCCTGACTGAATAAGTTGTTTGTTAGCAATAATGTCATAAATAGAGATAATACTCTCTTAATCTTTTTCATAATATTTATAGTTTAAAATTTAATAATATTATTTTTTTTAAAAATAACGCATATATGCGTTTATACAAAATATAAATATAAGCCAATTTGCCTATGTGATTAATATCAAAAACCAAGAGGTTATTAAAGCATTTGGTTCTAGAGTACGTGAACTAAGAATTTCACAAAATTTATCTCAAGAAGAATTAGCCAATAGTGCTGGAATTCCTATCTCTCAAGTAGGAAGAATCGAAAGAGGTGAAATTAATCCTACCCTAAGTACAATACACGCTTTATCTTCTGCTCTCAATTTAAACATAGAAAGACTTTTTGTAAAATAATCCACTATTTCTCTTTCTTCCATAAACACAAAATTTAATATGGCCCATATATTGCAAGATTCTTTTTCGACAGCAATCTTTGCGAAGATTAAAAGATCTTGCCGTATGTGCGTCATAGCGGCCTGTAGTACCGAGTAGCATTTCGACTTCGCATTTTTTAATTATTTTATTTTATTATTTTTTATTTAATATCTATTATTCGGTTTTTTATTCTTTTATTTAATACTTCTAATAAGTTTATTACTATTAATTCTTTATATATCATTTTATCTTTCTCCTCTATTTTATAATAATCTATCTATTAATTATTATTTATACATCTATCTAAAAATTAGATACTAAATAGATTCTAGTTCCTTAATTTCTAATGTTCGTTTCATATATACTAACGAGTAATGAAACAATGCAGATTTCCAGTTTCTAATTCCCATTTGTATATAGAAGTTTAACCTTATCAGCAATTTTTTTATGCATCACTTCGTGATAGTTATCTTCCAACACAGATATCCTATTGTAGACAGTCTTACACTCGTTTAAATATTTAGAGTAATAGTGTCTCGATAGATTAGTAGACAAATCCTTTCTTAGGTGTTTGTTTGACACCGCATGAATCATATTTATTTCTTCAATTGTTAATTTTGAACTAGTTATAAGTGGCAATTTCTTAATTCGACTGTACGTTTCAACAAGATAATCACCCAATAACTTCCAATTCTCCCACTTACACAATGTACCCAAATTGATTTCTTGAGTACCAAGCACAGACCTAATTTTTCTTATCTGACCATATACAATCTCATAACGTAACAAGTTTCTACCTGACAATTTCGACTCTACCGCCTTGTCGTATGATTTGAGTTGGTAATCAGACAAGAATACTTTTCTTGTTGTCGGTTTTTCAATACGACTACCGTATGGTTCTATCGTTTGGAAATCGACAATACTCGTGCCTGCCTGATAAGAATTATATCTTTGCATAATCTCCATTGGCTTATACCCTCCACA
This sequence comes from Pseudopedobacter beijingensis, assembly GCF_042678145.1. NCBI lineage: Bacteria > Pseudomonadati > Bacteroidota > Sphingobacteriia > Sphingobacteriales > Sphingobacteriaceae > Pseudopedobacter > Pseudopedobacter beijingensis. Next base: position 135,936 of record NZ_JBHUDG010000015.1, read on the forward strand.
ATCGACGTTAACTCCTGTCTCGAACCTTGTGGATAGCTTAAAGTCCTCCAAGCTCCTTTCAAAATAGAATTCGGAAAACATATAACACACAACACAAAAGTCTATCAATTTGAAATCGTTGTAACTACCTTCAGTTTTTATCTCTGCACAAGTCCTGTTGAAGAAGCGATGTAAACTATTTTGAATTTTCAATTGCTGAATATTTGGATAGTATCCTATTCTTAGATTTTCAAAAAAGACAATCATTTTTTCTGATTCATGAGGGATCTCGATACTTACGAGATCCAAAAATTTCCTAAATTCATCAAGTGAAACACTGTTTAAAACTATTGTAGTGTAATCGATCATATCAAATTATTTTTATCAAATAGAACTCTACGCCCCACTCTTATAAATTTGATAGTACCATCATTCATCCTTTTAGTCAATGTTGGATGACTTATTTTTAATAACTCACAAACTTCTTCTCGTGTGATAAATTTTTCTTTAACTTCTAGTTTCCCACTTTTTCGATTTTCATGAGATAACATTTCTAATACTTCTTTCATTAATTCTGTGATTTTATAAATTAAAGGTTCAACAATTAGTTCGGTGATTTTATCTTCTAACATAATATAATGTAATTTTTAATAAATTATTAATATTTAATTAAATTTAATAAAACAAAGATCAGCGAATTTTAAAAACTTTAAAAGAAAATACAGATAATTTCAAAATTTAAATTTCTCTAATAATTGATTTTTCTTGAGATCGTCTTCAATTTTATTATATCTAGCAAAAGAGGATATGCTTTTATGGTTACTTAGAGATCTTATTAGTTCAGAATCCATCCCCTCATTAAAAAGATAAGAAATGAAAGACTTTCGTCCCAAGTGAGTAGTAAGCACTTCATGAAGTTTCTTTGGAAATTCCTTTCTATCCGCCCCATAGTACTTAACTTTTATAATATCTCGATTTAAATTGGCAAGCTTACCAATATCTTTGAGATAACTATTCATTTTTTGATTAGAAATGAAGGGCAATAATCTTGACCTGTTGTCTATATTACTATATTTATTTATTATCTCTATTGCTTCAGGTATTAAAGGAACACTAATCTTATTTTTAGTTTTGACTGAAATCAATTCAATCCAGCCTTCATTTAAATTTTCCCTTCTTAAATTAGCTCCATCTGAATATCTCAAACCTGTATAGCATAAGAAAAGAAAACAGTCTCTTACTTGGTCCAAACACTTCTCGTTCGATAAGTCTAAGTTTTTTATAGTCTGGATTTCATATTTTTTTAAAGCTATAATTTCTGCTTCTTGAGATGAAAAGCTAAAAGTTTTGTAGATAGGGCTTTTATTATAGCCTTTTAATGAGCAGTAATTTAAAAATTGCTTTAAAGTCCTGATGTATTTAGACACAGTTACATTGGAATGATTCATCTCTTCTCTAAGAAACTCTACATAATTATGAAAGAATTCAGTATCAATTATTTCAAAGTCTATGCTTACCCTTTTCTTTGTTCCGAATTTCTTTAGCAGATCAAAAGATGTCTTGTGCTTTTTAAGAGTATTTTTTGCACATCTCAATTCTTCATTTCTAATATATTCTTCGTAATATTCACTAAAAGTTTTATTGCTACTTGTCTTAACTTGATTCAGTTTATTTCTCAAATATGCAACTGAAATAGATTTATCATTTAGAAGTGCCTCTCTATATATTTTATTAATTTGTTCCACCCTTTTTTGCAGGTAGGAGTTTATTTGTGAACTATTCATTGCGGAGGGTTTTACCCTCTTATTTTTATCATCCCAATTCCTCCGATCTACATTCTCCCCTGTCTGAATCCACATCCTTTTTCCATCGAATGTAAAATCTATTAGAACTGGAATATTCTTTTCTTTAAGCTGTCCTGTTTTCGTATCTCTTCTTTGTTCTAATTTAAGTGTTGCTTTCGCCATTTTTGAGTATTTAAAATTATTAAAATATTTTTATTAAATAATATTTAATTATTTAATAATCAGATATTTACAATCTTAAAAACTCTGTATGAAATCTCCAAAAGAAAAGATAAAACAGTCGTATATAAATAATAGTTATTTATATAAAATTGTAGTTATTTTAAAAGTTAATTAGCTAATATTTTCATCATCTTTTCACGTAGCTATGGTAGACACTACTATACATAATCATCTAGCTATAGATAATAATGATTTTAAAAAATTCAGAAATTTTACTAGATTTCAGTTTTATTTATTGCCCTAAAAACAGCAAATCAACTTTCTCTAAGACATACAATATACCATACAACTTTCCCTTTTATCATTTTATATCAGTATATAGCGGATTATCTAACAAAAAAAGTAATTCATATTCAATCTTATTGGCATATGCTTTTTAAGCAAAACTGATAAAAGACAGTGAACATTCTTCAATTCCCCTACGGGCTACAGGTCAAGGTATTACCCTCAACGGGTGATACCTTTTTTTATGCTTCGTGAATTGCCTCAACAGGTATCACTTTGGTTTCATTTGAACTTCCCCTATTTCTTCCCCCTTTTTATCTCTCCTATGTTTTTCCTAGACAGCGCATTTTGACAAAAAGCATCAACACCACGGCACAACGTGGCTGGAGTTCCATAAAACAGTTATATGAGGTTAGACCTGGAAAAAGATCCTGAAGATGGGGTTTTGCATAATGCACATAAAAAGACTTTAGGTTACTGAACTGACCGCTATGGAACAAGACCCTCAAACTGATTATCTCACTCTCGCCTAGAACTGCTTTACGGTAGCTTTTCTTCCAAGATCGGTTGAATTCCCTTATAAAAGTCATCCACCTTAACAAATATTTCTAGAGTTTTATCTCTAAGCACAGGATTTCTTTTACAACTCCAACAATTTTATTTACAAACAATTACAATAAAAAACCAAGCCTTTTTTTGATATAAAAACACTTTTTAAAACGTTTTTCTAATCCCAACTCACGTTAAATAATGATGAAATGGCTAAATCTCCTTCAATAAGAGATATTTCGTCAGATACCATTATTTGGACAGATACTATAAACGCTTTAATAGAATTGGTTTATGCCCTTCATTCGAGTGGTTCCGTTTCGTACGGAAGAATAGGAATTCGAAAAATCAGTTTTGCTCTTGAAAAACTATTTCAGATTAACTTGGGAGATTTGTATCATTCTTTCCACCGAATGAAATATCGAGCAGGTTCCAGAACCACATTTTTAGACCAGCTAAAATCTTCTTTGGAAGAATATATGGATAAAGATTTGTAAACGAATACAAATAAAAACAAACAAAAAGAGCAGCAAAGCTAACGGATACCACCAACTCCAGATATATAATGGCTTCGCCATCCTTCGGGAATTCTACTGCTTCGTTGGCTTGCATCCGTTATTAGAAAGGCTTTTTTTCTGTTTTTTCTTTTCGAGTGAATTTTAAGAGTTATTCATCTTTTTCATTGTAGGGTGTAGGCTTATCTTTAGCATCCATACTCTCATAGTACTATCTCATTGTAGAACTCACAATTATTTCAACAATAAGGTCTATCAAACGATCTTCCTTTTCCAACTTTTCATAAAGCTTGTCAATATCTTCAAGGTTCTATTCTGTGTTTTACCCTTTTTCATAAAATCTTATTTCAGACATTAATTTACAGTAAAAAATAGGCTTAAAACATTGAAAAACAAAACTTAATTGAAATATAACTTTGACAAAACACAATTTTTATGCCGAACTTATATAAATTAATATTACATTTACTATAAAAGATGATTTTGGCAGAAACGTTAGAAAAATATATCCGTCGCTATTTTAAGGAAAGTGAAAGACTTTCCAAACAAAAGCTTGTGGGATCAATAAAAAAAGATTTTCCATCCTGGTCTGACAACACGATCAATATGTACCTGTCCAAACTAAAAAAAGAGGGGGTGATAAATGCTCCTTCCAGAGGGATTTATGAGATGGATAGCTACATTCCTTTTCAACCTAATATTTCAAATGGTTTAAAGAGAATATTTAATAAGGTAAAACGTGAATTTCCTTATATCAATTTTTGTATTTGGGACACGGTGTGGCTGAATGATTTTATGCTTCACCAGCCATTTAAACATTATGTTGTTATAGAAGTAGAAAAAGGTGCATCAGAATCTGTATTTGCCTTTCTAACAGAAACCAATAAAAACGTTTTCTTTAATCCTGATGAGGAAATATTTGACCGTTATATTCATAATCAAGATGAAGTTCTTATTGTGAAAAATATGGTTTCGGAGTCTCCTTTGATAGAAAAAGATAAAATTAATGTACCTGCATTGGAAAAGTTATTGGTGGATATGTTGATTGATACAACACTTTTTTCGGCACAGCAAAATGAAAAGGAATTTATTATGAGGAGTGTAATGCAGAAATACACCTTAAATGATTTGAAAATGCGTAGATATGCTGTGCGAAGAAACAGAGAACGAGAAATTGACGAACTGATAAATATAAGTTTGGCAAAATAATTTTTATGCCAATAATTATATAAATTACGATAGACAAACCAAACCGCAATTTTATTGAGTTTAATGCTAATAGATGAACAAAATATTACATTCATTGACACCGAAATTGAACCAAACAAAAGTAAAATACTTGATATAGGTGCAATTAAACAAAACGGTAGTCAATTCCATAAAGCATTTTTAGGGGATTTTATTCAATTCCTAAAAGGCGATGAGTATGTGTGTGGGCATAACATATTAAATCACGATATAAAATATATAGGCAAAGCAATTTACGATGCCGGTGTTAACCCTTCAAACATAATTGATACGCTGCATCTATCTCCCTTATTATTCCCCACAAACCCATACCATGCATTATTGAAGGATGATAAACTTCAGACGGAAGACACAAACAACCCATTAAACGATTCCATTAAGGCAAGAGATTTATTCAATAGTGAGGTTGCTGCTTTTTGGCAAATTGATAAAATTCTTAAAGAAATCTTCTACATTCTCTTAAATTCTACAAAGGAATTTGGCGCATTTTTTAAGTTTTTAAATTACAGGAGTATAAATCCTGATGCAGAAGCCCTGATTAGATTAAAATTCCGTAACGAAATTTGTGAAGATGCAAATCTAACCCAAATAATAGCTGAACATCCTATTGAACTGGCGTATTGCCTGGCATTGATCAATTCATTTATGACCCATAAAACGGTTCACTCCATTACGCCTCCCTGGGTTCTTAAAAACTATCCCGAGGTGGAACGTATAATACGATTGTTGCGGAGTAAACCTTGTATAACAGGCTGTGCTTATTGTAATACCACCCTCGACATCTACAAAGGATTAAAAAGATTCTTTGGTTTCAATTCATACCGGACATATGGTGGCGAGCCGCTTCAGGAAAAAGCCGTTAAGGCAGCCATTAATAATAAGTCGGTACTGGCTGTTTTCCCTACTGGCGGTGGAAAGTCAATTACATTTCAGGTTCCGGCACTTATGAGCGCTGAAAGTTCAAAAGGATTGACTATTGTAATTTCTCCGCTTCAGTCGTTAATGAAAGATCAGGTTGACAACCTCGAAAAAAATGGTATAACCGAAGCTGTTACTATTAACGGTCTATTAGACCCTATTGAAAGAGCCAAATCGTTTGAAAGGATTGAAGATGGTTCTGCTTCTATTTTATACATTTCGCCTGAATCACTACGGTCAAGAACTATTGAAAAGCTGATTTTAGGAAGGAAAGTTGCCCGTTTTGTAATTGACGAAGCGCACTGCTTTTCATCATGGGGACAAGATTTCAGGGTAGACTATCTATACATTGGCGATTTTATAAAATTAATTCAGGAAAAGAAAAACCTCGAAGATGGCATACCGGTATCATGCTTTACCGCAACGGCCAAACAGAAGGTAATTGAGGACATACGGGATTATTTTAGCGAAAAATTATCGCTGGATCTTGAAGTTTTCACTTCAAAAGCGTCAAGGACTAATCTTCAGTACAAGGTTTTTGAAAAGCAAAATGAAGAAGAAAAATATTTGACTGCGAGAGATTTAATCGAAGAGAAAAACTGCCCTACTATTATTTACGTATCCCGAACCCGAAAAGCTTATCTGCTCGCTGAAAGGTTAGCAAATGATGGTTTTAATGCAAAACCATACCATGGCAAAATGGATAAACAGGAAAAGACCGAAAACCAGGATTCCTTTTTAAATGGTGAAACGCAAATTATGGTGGCGACATCTGCTTTTGGCATGGGGGTTGACAAGAAAGATGTGGGCTTGGTCATTCATTACGAAATCTCAGATTCACTTGAAAACTATGTTCAGGAAGCAGGACGCGCAGGCAGAGATGAAAATATTTCAGCTGATTGTTTTGTGCTCTTTAATGAAGAAGACCTCAGTAAGCACTTTATTCTGTTAAATCAAACCAAACTTTCCATAAAAGAAATCCAGCAGGTATGGAAAGCGATAAAAGATATTACAAGATTCCGCTCTAAAGTATCCAATTCAGCATTGGAGATTGCCCGCAAAGCAGGTTGGGATGATAATGTGGTAGAAATAGAAACACGCGTAACTACTGCCATTGCTGCTCTTGAAAATGCCGGATATCTTAAACGTGGACAGAACATGCCGAGGGTATTTGCTAACAGTATTTTATCTAAAAATGCTCAGGAAGCTATTGATAAGATAAACACTTCAGAAAAATTTGAAGAAAAGCAAAAAGAGCAAGGTGTACGTATTATAAAGAAACTCTTTTCAAGTAAAAGCAGAAAGCAGACCAATAATGAAACTGCCGAATCAAGGGTAGATTATATTAGTGATCATTTGGGTATTGTAAAAGAAGAGGTTATTAATGTGATAAATTTGCTGCGTGAGGAGAATATTTTGGCAGATGCCAAGGATCTGACCGCATTTATAAAGAAAGTAGACAATAAAAACCGTTCCCTTTACATTGTAGAGACATACAGTAAAATTGAAAACTATTTACTTCCGATTTTCAAAGAAGAAGAAAGTATTTTTCATTTGAAAGAATTGAATGAGGAGGCTGAAAAGAATGGCTGTGATGGTGTGAATACCAATAAGCTGAAAACAATAATTAACTTTTGGTCTATTAAAAACTGGATTAAGAGGAAAAACTTAGAACATTCTAAAAATTACATTGCTGTACTCTGCCTTCAAAATAAAGAACAATTAAAAGAGAAGCTTGAAAAACGCCATGAGCTTGCAAAATTTATTATTGAATTCTTTTATGACAAAACCATCACTGAGGCGATAAAAGACCGGCAGAATAAAGATGAGATTTTGGTGGAGTTTTCAGTACATGAGCTAAAGGCTGCTTATGATAATAGCTTCAGCCTCTTCAAAAAAGAAATAGGCATTGATGATATTGAAGATACATTGTTCTATCTTTCACGAATTGAGGCAATAAAGATAGAAGGTGGTTTTCTTGTCGTGTATAATCGCCTAACCATTGAGCGAACCGAACAAAATAATAAAAAGCAGTACACTAAAGACGATTATCAAAAGCTCAGCCAGTTTTACGAAAGCAAAGTCCAGCAAATTCACATTGTGGGCGAATATGCCCAAAGAATGATTACCGATTATAGAAATGCACTTCAGTTTGTGGAAGACTATTTTCAACTCAATTATAGTTCTTTCTTAAACAAGTATTTCAAAGGAAGCAGGCAAAATGAGATTAAGCGGAATATTACGCCTGCAAAATTCAGGCAGCTATTCGGTGAACTATCCCCTACACAGTTGAAAATTATTAATGATAACGAAACACAGCATATAGTTGTTGCTGCCGGTCCAGGTAGTGGAAAAACAAAGTTGTTAGTTCATAAACTGGCTTCACTCCTGTTAATGGAGGATGTTAAGCATGAGCAGTTATTGATGCTGACATTTTCAAGGGCGGCTGCTACCGAATTTAAAAAGCGTTTACTAAAGCTTATTGGCAATGCCGCGAATTTTATTGAGATTAAAACATTCCATTCTTATTGTTTTGATCTTTTGGGTAAGGTTGGCTCTTTAGAAAAATCCACGGATATTTTAAACACTACGGTTGAAAGGATTAAAAATGGCGAGGTTGAAGCCAGTAAAATTACAAAAACCGTTTTAGTTATTGACGAAGCCCAGGATATGAATGCAGACGAATTCGCTCTTATTAATGCATTGATGGAGCAAAATGAAGAAATGAGGGTTATTGCTGTGGGAGATGATGACCAAAATATTTATGAATTTAGAGGTGCTAGTTCTAAATATTTGGAACAGTTCATTTATGATAACAAGGCTATAAAACACGAATTGGTTGAAAATTACCGTAGTAAAAGTAATCTGATTACATTCTCAAATCAATTTGTCCGACAAATTCAACACCGATTAAAAGAAACACCGATTATTGCTAATCAAACTGATAATGGAAAAATCAAGATTGTTAGACATCAAAGCAATAATCTGATTACGCCTCTTGTAACTGATGTGGCTAATACAGATCTTTCCGGAACTACGTGTGTTCTCACAAAAACGAACGAAGAGGCTATTAAAGTTTCGGGCTTACTTTTAAAGAAAGGTATCAAGGCAAAACTGATACAATCTAATGATGGTTTTAATTTGTATAATCTTGTTGAAATCCGTTTTTTACTGGATAAAATAAATTGTGGGGCTGATATTTACACAATAAGTGATGAGGTTTGGGATACTGCTAAAAGAGAACTGATCAGTGCCTTCCGTAACAGCAATAAATTAGAGATATGTCTGAACATCATCAAAGATTTTGAAACCACTAATCCTTACAAAAAGTATAAATCTGATTTAGAAGTTTTGATCCGGGAATCTAAACTGGAGGATTTTTATAATGAAAATGGCGAAACAATTTTTGTGTCAACTATTCATAAAGCTAAGGGTAAAGAGTTTGATAATGTATTCCTTTTGCTTGATAATTTTAATATAGCTACAGATGAAGCTAAACGACAATTGTACGTGGCAATGACAAGGGCAAAACAGAATCTAAATATACACCTAAATGCAAGCTATCTCAATCATTTGGTTTCGGAAAATCTTGAACATATTGACGATTTTGAAACGTACACCACACCTGATAAAATTGCTGTACATGCAACACTGAAAGATATCTGGTTAGACTATTTCATCAACAAACAGCATCTGATCTCACAGTTGGTAAGTGGCGATAAGTTATTTGTGAAAGGAGATGAATGTTTGAATTCAGATGGACAATCTGTGTTGAAATTTTCAAAGCTGCTCATTAAGAAAATTAAGGAAATGGAGTCAAAACATTATAAATTGAAAAGTGTGAATGTGAATTTCGTATTGTACTGGCTTAAAGAAGAAACTTCACAGGAAATCAAAATAATTTTACCTGAGCTCTACTTTGAAGTTATTGAGTATAAGTAATATTATAGTTGTTACTCTAGTCAAATCCAAAGCGATCACCTATTGAAAATATCTAATATTTTTTGTAAATCTTCCAAAAAATGTTTCGATAGTTGTTCGGTTTCGGGTACTAAAAACCGCAATATCACAACTTGTGGCGGGTCAATAATTGATGCCATCACCCAGCATTTCTCAAAGATAAATGAGATGGATTTTATTTTCTGTGCGATCGGACAGGATGCGAAACTGTACTTATCAAGCTATCTGTTCCCACCATATTAGATAAATCTTCCAGGACAAACTTTGAGTGTAACAAGGTCAGTACCCAAATAATCTTGGACTATGAATTCTACAACAGCAATGGTCAACTTATCTATTTGGGTGAGTGTGCAATAACTCTCTTCTATCATCATACGGGTTATCCCGATTATCCATAATGATGTGCTTCAGTCCCAAGATAAAATTAAACCGAACAAATAATTGTCTCATTTGTTCTGGTCATATACTACAAAAATTTCAACATTATGATACAGACAAAATTTCAAGATTGTATAGAAACATGTGGAGAATGTGCCATATCCTGTCGCCAGTGCGTAGCTGCCTGTTTAAATGAAAAAGATCTGGAGCATCTTAAAAAATGTATCCAATTAAATCTGGAATGCACTATCATCTGTGCTACTACTGTAAAAGTCATGAGTATCGATGGGCAGTTAACTACAGAGCTCTGTAAAATATGTGCAGATATCTGCGAACGATGTGCAGACGAATGCGAAAAGCATGCAGATATGGGCATGGAGCATTGCCGTAAGTGTGCTGAAGCTTGCCGCGCCTGTGCCAAAACATGTAAGGAGATGTTAGCGGCTTAGCTGCATTAAGGTAATTGTTTCGACACCTGATTCCAATAGTAGTAAACCACCGAATCGCATGGCGTGGCGCTCATATGGTATTAATTTTCTATACAAAGCTAGTTAGATTGTATATCAAAATGAATTTAATTAGGTTTGTACAGTCGTTTCCGTACTTCCTAAATACAGTATTTGTGGTACGAACAGAACTTCTTTGATTATTTCTTGAATGCTATTACCAAAAGACCAAGTATTTTAAAATTCCATATGAAAAAACCTGTAAGAATAAGAACGACACTCAATAAAGGGGTCGTTGTTCCAAGTTTGATTTTCATTGTGGGAATCTGTCTATTGTCGGCTATTTTCCCAAGTCTAACAGAAGACCTGCTCAACACAATCAAAGATTTTATCTTTGTGAACCTGAATTACGTTTATGTCTGGTCGGTAACCATTTTTGTCCTGTTCTTAGTGTATCTGATGTTCAGTAAATATGGTAATATCCGGTTGGGAAGAAATGATAGCAAACCCGCCTATTCCTTCTTTTCGTGGATTTCTATGCTTTTTGCTGCCGGCATGGGTATCGGTTTAATGTATTTCAGTGTTGCGGAACCGATGCAGCATTATTCAAATGAAGTTTTTTCAGGAAATACGGCTGTTCAGCGAGCCAAAGACGCACAGCTTTATACTTTCTTCCATTGGGGTATCCACGCTTGGGCTATTTACGGGATTGTCGGGTTGTCTTTAGCCTATTTTACCTATCGTTATCGTTTACCTCTTTCCTTACGGAGCTGTTTCTATCCTCTGTTGAAGGATAAGATAAAAGGCACATGGGGCAACATCATTGATGTATTCGCACTTTGCAGTACTTTTTTTGGAATTACCACCACATTGGGTTTCGGAGTCGTACAGATCAATTCTGGTCTGGAAACACTGAATATCTTACCAGGAAGCAGCTTTATTTATCAGGTATTGATTGTAGGTGTATTGGTTTCACTTTCTATTATATCTGCTGTAAGCGGGGTGGACAAAGGCGTACGGATATTGAGCAATATCAATATTGTAAGTGCTGTCATACTTTTACTTTTTGTTTTGATCCTCGGCCCTACGGTATATTTGATAGGAAGTTTCACGGAAGGGATCGGGACATATATCAATGAATTCTTTAGTTTGACATTTAGCACACATGTGTACGAAGAGAACACCCAGCAGTGGTTTTACGACTGGACAATACTGTATTGGGCATGGTGGATTTCGTGGTCACCTTATGTCGGGCTATTTATCGCTAAAATTTCGAAGGGACGAACCATACGGGAGTTTGTAGCAGCGGTCTTGATTATCCCTACTTTGTTTAATTTTATCTGGATGACTGTTTTTGGAAACAGTGCGATATGGTTTGATGCGAACGTTGCCAACGGGGTGCTGAGTCAACTTGCTGGCAATCCGGATGCCCTGATGTTCCGTTTCTTGGAATATCTGCCTCTAACCGAAATCACCAGTTTTTTGACTATTGCTATTATCATTATCTTCTTTGTTACTTCTGCCGATTCGGGTATGTTCGTCATGAACAGTATAGCAACAAAAAATGCCCGGATATCTCCGAAATGGCAGACCATCAGTTGGGGTATCCTGCTTGCCGTATTGGCACTGATGTTATTGAACGCTGGCGGACTGACGGCTTTACAAAGTATGACATTGATTACAGCCTTGCCGTTTTCTATTATCATGCTGCTTTTCATCGTCAGCCTGATAAAGGCACTGTCCATTGATAGAAGCTATTACGAACGTGATTTTTCAGCAACCACCATACCTTGGTCAGGAGAGTTTTGGAAAGAGCGTCTGAAACAGATCGTCTCCTTCAACGATAAGAAGGCTATTGTTGCTTTCATTGATACAACAGTTAGGGATGCCTTTATGGAATTACAGGAGGAATTTTCTAAAAATGATGTCGAAGCTAAAGTTAATAGCTATGAAAATCCCCATAGAATAGAGATAGAGATCAAATACGATGTCGTAAATAATTTTTTGTACGGGGTAAAAGGTGAATCGAGAATCGTATCCGATTACCTGCTGAATGAAGAAAACCTACCGGATATGGAAGGGAACCAAACTTTTTTCCCTAAATCATATTTTGGCGACGACCGCGAGGGATATGATGTACGTTTTTTCACCAAAAACGAATTGATTTCTGATGTACTGAAACATTACGAACGGTTTATAGAGATTATTTCTGAAGAACGCAATAAAATGTTCATCAGTAGCAACACCAACCGTAGGTTAAGATAACGAATGTAGTACGAGAACTTAAACACATTTTTATATCAGTCGTGTTTCTTTTATAGAAACAGTTTTATATCATTCAGTTTATATCCATAATCTCAGTTCCCAATAACGGCCTCTTGAGCTATTTTTTGACATAAGGCAGCAAAACAGACAACATGGTCGAAACAAAATCATAACGAGCCTCCTCCCCTGTGTACTGTCTGTATAAAGCATTATGAGATATCCAGAAATCGCCCACAATAAATAGATTTTTAACCAATTGTATTTTTATCTGATGAGGAAGTACAAGTAAAACTCCCTGATCTTCCAATCTTTGTAACCACCCCTTAAACTGTTCTTCTCTTTTTTTAATCAGTTGTTGATAATCGTTTTTAATTTCTGGAATCCAGATCCCAATCTCAACAAAATGTATAAACAGAAAACGGAATTTATCCATTTTCTCATATATGAGATTCAAAATCGGAATCAAATCATCCAGTTGTTGTAAAGAAAGTTCCTGTACTTGATCTATAATCTGATCGTACCAATTTGTTAAATCTCTAAAAAGTGCAATAACTATATCCTCGGTATGTTTAAAATGGTAATGCAAATTTCCTGCACTAATAGACATTGAGCTTGCTATGTGTCGTGTTGTAGTATTCCGGATACCTTGTTGATTAAACAGAATCCTCGCTGCATCCAATATTTTTTCATTGGTTTTCATATTATAAAAATAGAACATCCGTTCTATTTATTCAAAAAAACAATTATTTTTACTTTGTTTAGGGATAATAACTGACATTCATTAAAACAGACATCGGACTTCTTATATAAAGCTCCAAATATGATAAAGATAAAAAATAGTATAGTAGAAGATATTGACGATATTTTTAGGTTATACAGAATAGCAACAGATTTTCAGAAAACAAAGTTTATTGTTCACTGGCCAGAGTTCGACCGTAAAATGGTAGAGAGTGAAATTAGTGAGAACAGGCAGTGGAAAATTGAAATAAGAGGAAAAACTGCCTGTATTTGGGCAACAACATTCAGCGACCCCCAGATATGGGAAGAACGAAATGAAGACCCTGCTATTTACATTCATCGTATAGCTACAGATCCTGATTTTAGAGGACAAAATCTGGTTGTTGAAATTGTAAATTGGGCAAAAGATTATGCTACCACCCATAACAAACAGTTTATTAGAATGGATACCGTTGGTGATAACACAAAGTTAATAGCCTATTATGAAAAATGCGGATTCGAGTATTTAGGCCCCCTAAAACTCAAAAACACGGAAGGACTCCCGGCACATTATGATAATGCGACGGTTAGTTTGTTTCAAATAAACTTAAAGGAAGAATAAACTCACCTGAATTATGCTAATAAAAACCTTACAAACTTTGTTTGAGAGAGATCTAAACAAGTTAAAACACGAAATTGACTCCTATCAGGACGAACGAAAGCTGTGGCATATAGAAAAAGGTATTGCTAACTCGGCAGGAAACCTTTGTTTACATCTGATAGGCAACCTAAACACCTATATTGGTGCAGAGATTGGAAAGTCTGGTTACATTAGAAATCGTGAAAAGGAGTTTTCTTTGAAAAATATTCCAAAATCAGCGCTTATCCATGAAATAGATAAAACGAAAGAAATTGTTATAAACGCTCTTGAAAAATTAACCGAGAAAGATCTGGAAAAAGAATATCCTATTTTAGTTTTTGATAAAAAGACAAGCTTTGCCTACTTTTTAACGCATTTAACAACGCACCTCGCCTATCATGTAGGGCAGATCAATTATCACCGAAGATTACTCGATCAACAAGAATATGAGATAATATAATTAGCTACATGATATCACAGCACCTTTCATATTAATTGACCTGATATTACAAATAATATAACTAATACAGACCATTGTTATATCTGTTGTAAAATGGCTAAATTACTATTTACCTCTAACCATTTTTACTGCTAGATTAAACCACCTATTTATCGTTCAAATTTAAGGATAACGATAGACGCAAAGTATTTGCCAGTGCACTTTTGTACTGATTAGCTGCCAGATAGGATACCGCAAAATCAAGACTGCGATATTTATAACCTACGCCAAACGTAGCATACTTTCTATGCCCTTTTTCAGGGTTTTCATAGCTGTAACCTGCTCTTAAAGCAAATTGATTATCATACCAATACTCTATAGCTGGCGAAAACATAATTTCCTTTATTTCTTCACTAAACCCACCGGGTGCATCACTAAAAGACCCTATTATTCCGGAAACAATGGACCTGTCTGCATTTTTACCCTCTATTATATTACCTGCAGCATCTACCACAGGCGGAGTTGGCACCAACAGCTTATTCAAATCCAGGGCAAAAGTTAACTTATTCTGCTCATCCAAAAACCAGGTATTAGCCGCCCCTATCTTTAGGTTTGCAGGTAAAAACTCCTTAGATCCATTATACGAGTAACCAATTTTAGGCCCTAGATTAGAAATATAGGTACCAAAAGAAAAAATCGCATCTTTTCCAAATTGTTGCACTTTCTTAGTATAATATAAAGATACTCCTACCGCCAGTGTATTTACTTTTCCTACTTCTTCCCCTGCTTCAAAAAGTGACGAATTAAGGCCAGACTGAATATATTTAAGTGCCATACCCAGAGAAAAATCGCTCCCCATTTTACGGGAAAAAGTAGTTTCAAAAGCAAATTCGTTGGGTCTGTAACTTCCATACGAGGTTAGGTTATCATCATATACATCAACGTTTCCTATATTAAAGACATTAAGACTTAGCCCAAAAGCATTTTTATCATTTAGCTTATGCGCAAAAGCAGCATAAGCCAGGTTCATATCTTTATCTATATTATGCATCCATGGACTGTATGATAAAGAAAATGAATTTTTATTTTCCAGAAAAGCTAATTTCGAAGGATTCCAAAACATGGCATTTACATCCGGAGATATAGCCACCCCGGCATCTCCCATAGCCCCAGACCTGGCATCAGGACTAATATTTAAAAACGGTACGGTGGTTGTTATAGGATTACCTTGATTTTGAGCAAAAACAGGAACGATACTGATGCAAAAAACAAGGATATATACAGGTATGTTATTTTTCATGGAGATTATTTACTTTACAATCAAATGGAAATTTGAAGCCATCAGATTTAAGCAGTGTAACATGCAGCTTATAACCAAGCCGCAATATTATACTGCTTAAATTAAATGTATAATGCACTAATCGGCCACTTTTTTAACAGACCAAACTCCATCTACATTTAATGCAACAGTTAAACCATCCGCCTTGTATGCTAACTGTATTTGATCACCTGCTTTCAGGGACAAATTACCCGACAAAGGGACTGCAGCAGAACCTAAAATAGTCCTCAAAGTTAATACCAACGCAACATTAACATTAAGTATTGGTAATTTACTGCTTAACACAGCAACACCTCCTCTTTGCAGTTCAAAAGTAGGGGCAATACCTTGCCCTTGCCCTAAACTAGCAGTAGCAGCATTAGTTGTCATATAATTAATTACTGCACTAATGGCATATACACCATCCTCCGGGACAGTATAAACCCCGGTTGTAGCATTAAATCCAGTTCCTGTATAAAATGGATCGCTTGTCACATCGTAATTATTAATAGTACCCGAATCAGTGAATTCTAAAGCTATAGTCTTTTTAGAAGAAAATCCAATATTACTACCTGTTCCGCTTAGTGTTGACCATTGTGTATTATAATCTGTTCCATTAATCTTAGTCAATACTTGCCCTGCAGTTCCACCTGTAGGAACCCCAGGTCCTGTAGCACCTATTGCACCTGTTGCACCCGTTACTCCAGTTACTCCAACAATACCTTGAATTCCTTGCGGACCTGTTGCGCCGGTTACACCTGTTGCACCAGTTGCACCAGTTACTCCAACAATACCCTGAGCTCCCGTAGCACCTACTGCACCGGTAATACCTTGAATTCCCTGAATTCCTTGCGGACCTGTTGCGCCGGTTACACCTGTTGCACCAGTTACTCCAGCAATACCCTGAGCTCCCGTAGCACCTACTGCACCGGTAATACCTTGAATTCCCTGAATTCCTTGCGGACCTGTTGCGCCGGTTACACCTGTTGTACCAGTTACTCCAGCAATACCCTGAGCTCCCGTAGCACCTACTGCACCGGTAATACCTTGAATTCCCTGAATTCCTTGCGGACCTGTTGCTCCGGTAACACCTGTTGCGCCAGTTACTCCAGCAATACCCTGAGCTCCCGTAGCACCTACTGCACCGGTAATACCTTGAATTCCCTGAATTCCTTGCGGACCTGTTGCGCCAACAGGTCCCGGATTTAATGAATATAATGCATAAGGAACACTCAACAACTTGGAAGCTCCCATATCTACATAACCAGAACCTAAATTAACTTCTGTATTAATATATTTTTCTGTTGCCTCTGACCAGGATATATTACTAAATGTACCTTGATTTGCGTTTCCAGAACCAACATCTATAGCAAACAAACCGTATTCATTAGTGGTAACCTGATGAGTTTCCTGATACACGGCTGTACCACTTCCAGAACCATTACGAATAGATATACGTAACATGATTGACTTATTTACCAATAAAGCGCCATTAGCACCTCTGGCTACCGCCTGGTATTTAAATGCCTGAGGGGGTTGAGCTAGTACTGCGATTGATATTGTAAAAAAAGCAAGTACACAGACAAATATTTTTCTAAACATACACGGATTGATTAAAGCTTTTACGTAAAGGAGATTAGTTTCTAATGAGTTTTACCTGACCGGCAACAGTCTGGCCATTTTTTAAACGGACAAAATATACCCCGCGATTATATGCAGAAATATCTAATGGAACATACAAAAAGCTACTTTTTAAATAACTGACCTCGCTACTTTGCAAAACCTGACCTGAGGCATCTATAACTTCCAATAAATAATCTGTCTCGGGCATATCATTAAAGGCAACTTTAATGATCCCGGTCTTGGTAGGATTAGGGTATACCACAATAGGTTTTTCTGGATAAAGAGCTACTAATTGTTTTAATTCGGTATCAGGCTGCGAAAATCCTACTGTTAAGTACTTATGCGCAATATTATCCAAAAACAAACCCGATACAGGTTCGCCAACTACAAATGTAAGGCTTATATTTGCAGCCTGTAATGTTTCTCCTGCTGAAGCGACCACAGAGCGCTGAAGAGATTGAGCATGAACCTTTAAAGCAAATAAAAACGTAGAAAATAGTACAAAAGTAGATAGTTTCACCATATTAGATTATAACGGGCAAAGCTAGCAAAAGTTTCAATAATCTCAACAATCTTCTAAAATAGCTATATTGCCCATAAAACTTAAGCATCATTTGCAACAAAACAGGAACACAATTGGCTCCCAAGACATTTAATTAATGGACACAAAAAACCACTCTTTTGTAATTCCGGCTTATGGCAGTTCTCCTTACTTAGAAAAGTGTATTGAAAGCCTTATGCAGCAGACAAAAAAAAGCAAAATATTAATAACCACGTCTACCCCATCTGATTTTTTAAAAGATATAGCGAATAATTATCAATTGGAATTGATAATAAATCCAACTCCGAGTAGTATTGGGAATGACTGGAACTTTGCCCTTGGGGTAACAGACACAAAATACGTGACTATAGCTCATCAGGATGATATTTATGGACCTCAATACACTGAAAGGCTTTTAAAAAAAATAAATGCTGCTAAAAACAAAAATGTGCTGATTGCTTTTACAGGTTATTGGGATCTTATAGACAACCAGATCAGAAAAAACTCGCTGAACGCCTGGATAAA
The DNA here is from genome assembly GCF_042678145.1 of Pseudopedobacter beijingensis. Classification (NCBI taxonomy): domain Bacteria; kingdom Pseudomonadati; phylum Bacteroidota; class Sphingobacteriia; order Sphingobacteriales; family Sphingobacteriaceae; genus Pseudopedobacter; species Pseudopedobacter beijingensis. The sequence continues at coordinate 154,249 of NZ_JBHUDG010000015.1, forward strand.
AAAACTTCTGTTAACTCCTTTCATTATTTCCGAAACCATTACATCTAAACATCTTAAAAAAACAATCCTACTCTTTGGCAATCCAATATGCTGCCCTTCCGTAACCTTTAACAAAGAAAATATTTCAAATTTTAAATTTTCAACTACTTACAGTTGTACACTCGACTGGTTTGCCTGGTATCAACTGGCAAAACAAACCGGTTCTTTTCTTTATATCAATCAACAACTTGTACAGCATAGAATACATCGAGAATCAGAAACTACTAACCAAATTACAAATGGTAAAAGAGCTATAGAGGAATATCTTTTTTTTGAACAGATTTGGGGAAAGCATATAGCCGGGGTATTAAGCCGATTTTATAGCAAAGGATACAAAAATAATGATATCTAATTCCCTCACCCAAAAACGCAATGTTTTAGAATAGCCCCCCTCTAAACAACCGTAGTAATTATGTTTCTTTCTCTCACTGTTTTTATACAGAAAGTTTATTCTTAAAAGCAACAACCAATATCAGGATACCTCTTTGTCTAACTGTACTTCGGCAATGGTTTCGTTATCGGGATAATCATAGGCTTTTATCTGTACTATTCCTCCGTTATAATCCAGGTTATTAACCTTGCTTATATAGGCCCAATCCAGACCATCTGCCTGCTGGATGGCATCCCCACTTTCTACCAGAGAACCTTCCAGGTTTAATAAGATAAAATGTACTCTTTTGACTTTAAAGTCATCAATCACTGCCACCTTAAACTCATACCCTGCCTGGCCTTGATAATCAGAAAAAGTTAATCCGTCTTCTATTTCAGGAGCTTTTAGATAATCTGCAAAGGCAGTATTAAAAGCAGACCTGCCATATCGGGTAACCGACTGATATCCTGCTTTTATAGCAGGATCTTTGAGCGCATGCTGTGCATATTTGCTGCCTGTTTAAATTTGTATCGGGACTTAAGCATAGCCTTGCTGGGAGATTTACGAGGTTTGGAGGGGGCATTGGCTACAACGGTTTTTCCAAATCTTTGCCTGAAAACGAGGCTGTTTCCGACAAGACCGCTTAACCCCTGAGTAATGATGTTTCTGTTTGATAATGCCATTTTGTTTAAATTTTAAAATGTTATATAACTGATATTGCTCTATTTTATATAGATATAATAGCGCCTACCCAATAAACATACAAAATAGAAAAGCAATAAAATAGCCATGCGACATATTGGAACCTTATGCAACATATTTAGAACAAAATAGAACATATCCCTCCCTTCATCGGTACTGTAAGTAGCACAAAAGAGAAAGGGTACAAACCTGACCTTTAATACTTCTTTAATGCTTCTCCAACACTTCTTTAGCACTTCTTATGACATTACTAAATACATTAATCATATTAGTTTAGCAGAAGTCTGTAATTTCCAAAAGGTTTAACAAAAACCAGGCAAACACACGTACATAAACGGTCTGTGTAAAAACAACAAATAATATTCCCAATAATCTCTACATAGATCAGGGTATACACCTAAAACACCTTCTTTTTGCTCCCGAAGAATACAACTACGAAGATTATAAACAAACAGAATAAATACCTAAAAAACAGACACGAACATTCATCCGGATTTTTATAAAATAGATCAGCAGCTTCGTTTTCGCAAAAAGCATTATTGAAATATTAGACCTTTTTTAAAACTTATCTCATAAGTTCAAATTAGGCTCTTAAAGTGAGGAAAATAAATCCAGACCTGTTGTTTTACCAAAATCATATAAATTATAAAACAATATCTATAATATAACCTCCTGCTGTCATAGGAAACAGCTTTTCAATTCCATTAATAAGGGTCTGGCTCATTTTTACCATTTGCTTTTTTCCGCTTGACGCTTGCATAATCATCTCTGTGAACCTGACATGATAAGGTATAATTTTCCATTCCTGAAAATGGGACAGATTACACAATGTGTTTAATGTTTTTAGAGAATACACTTGTAAATGATCTTTATGTGCTGACTCTCTGTTTACAAACGAAAGTACCATATTAGAGAAAGACGTGGCATTTGGTGTTGTACAGATTAGTCTTTTTCCAGGAAAAAGGTCTTTTAATGTTGTAAAAAAACGAAGCGTGTCTGGCAGATGCTCAATCAATTCACCTGCTATAATCACATCAAATTCTATATTCCCAAAGTCAATATTACCGAGCTCATATATGTCTCCTTTTAGAATATATGTATGCTTCCCAAAGAACACCCCTTTATCTGGAATTAATACCGAGTTATCTACCCCAACATGGTGAGCTGCGACAACAGATATCTCTTCAAACAAATAATTACCTGAACATTCTTTAATACGGGCTGTTTCATCATAACACCCCAAATCAAGTACCTTTTTATGATTACAGACAGTTGTAATGTACTTAATACGATCTACAGGTCCATCAACCCTTATTCTTTCAGTAGGAGTATAGTTTAGATTCATAATTCCATTTTATTCATCGAACCGACTTCATTAATAAAAACTACTGTTCTACAGACTATTATATTTTTCAATAGCAAACTCTCCCTCTTATTTATCACTCGTTAAAATGCTTTTATTTCACATTTCACGTTGTTTTAAAGCCCATTCCAAATTACCTTTAGCTAATGGATGATCGGGATTAATAGACAAGGCCTTTCTGCAAGCATCAGCCCCCTTATCCCATTGTTTTAATTGATTATAAGCCGCTCCCATATTGCTATAGGCATCGGCATAATCGGGTTTAATTTTTAATGCCTGCCGACATGCCTCAATACAACTGTTATAATCCTTACTATTATAATAATACAGACTTTGGTTAAGATAATCTGCTGCTGTTTTAGCTTTCGTTTCCTTTGAAACATCTCCTCTTTTAAATGACATCTTATCTTCTGCGAAAGCAAGACTAGATAAAGCTTTGGCATCACCAGGTAACAATACCAGTGTTTTTTTTGCTGTTTCTTTCAGTTCATTCCACAGTTCAAGTTGCTGGTAAACTTCTGTTAAAACGTTTAGCAAAAAAAGTGAAGAAGAATTAATAGCCAATGCTTTTTCTCCCATTTGCTGTGCTTCCACCAAACGATGTGTATCTTTTAAAAACTGTGCATAATAAACATAAGGAGCGAAAGCTCCCGGATCCAAAGATATGGCCTTCTTAAAATTCTCTTCCGCTAACTCCGGGGAATTAAGTGCACTTTTCAGAATACCTATATTGATATATAAAGTACTATAATAAGGCAAATAGACCGATGCTTTATTAAAATATTCTTCGGCCACACTATAATTTCCTTTTGCCATTTGGCTTAATCCATAATTCATTAACCCTCTCCCATTAAGTGGACTTTTTACCGTTACATCCAGCCAAAGTGTTTCTTCATCTTTCCAAATCTTATTTCGCTGATACACACCATAGGCATTTAAGCCTACGATAAAAAGGGCTATAAAAATTACGCAACTCCGGCTAAAAACATTCTTTTTCCAGACAGAACTATATTTTTCCAGACACAACGCCATTGCCATAACCACACTTAACATTAAACCTATAAATGGAAAAAACATTCTATGATCATTAGTGACTTCGGCAAAGGGTGCCAAAGAGGTAGGTAATAATGCAGCAGCAAACCAGATGAGGCCAAAAGCTATGGGTTTTGTTGCTGTTTTTTCAGACGCTTTGAAGATGCTCCATATTAATGCTATACAGAATGAAACACCTATGATAATTCTCTCATCAAAAGGATTGTAGATTACCGTCCAATCTGTATCTGCACTTAAATTTAACGGCAAAAAGAAAGCAATAAAATAACGTAACCAAACATAAGATTGCGTAAGTACGTAGGGGCCTAAAGGATTAGATATTCCCTCAATAGCATTTATTTTTGACAAGGTATATATTTGGGTTATCCCCACAACAATCAATAAAGGAAACAGCTGACCTATGGTTTTAAATATTTGGGGAAAATGTTCTTTTGTAAGAAGCTGCCGAAGCGAGAGCCCTTTTTCAAACAACACAATATAAAAAAACAAAATAATAAGCAATACCAAAACAGTTTCTTTTGCAAAAACGCCTATAAATGCGGGAATGATATATAGAAATTTATTTCTTAGATGTGGCCATCTTATGTAAATAAAAAATGAGGACACAATAAAAAAAGTAGATAAGACATCTGACCGGGAAATAATATAATTAATAGTTTCTGCATTAGCGGTGTGTAAGGCATACCATGCAACTCCAAATAGCGAAAGGTATTTAACATCTGGAGTCTTGATTGCATTGCTTAATAACTGCTTGTACACAAAATATAACATAACACATAACAAACCATACCATATAAAAGTAGAAAGATGAAAATAAAAAGGATTTAACCCTTTCCCTAACCAGTAGTCAATAGCTAATGTTGTAGTCACCATAGGCCTTAACCCCCAATGAGCGGGAGAGGCACTAAACATTTCTGGATGGAAAAAAAAGGCAGGTATATTTTTAATATTGCGTATATATACATTATCTACTATTGTATGCGAATCGTCAAAATGAAAGCCATTATAGAAATGATTGGCATAAACGCCAATGAAAACTATAAAGAGCAGAGTTGCCAATAATATAATATTCCTGTTCATCATTCTGTATTTGAGCTTACTAGGTATTCTTCTTTTAAATATTATTACGGGAGTAAAACCTTACTTCGTAAATAAGGTACCCATTATTAAAATTTCGATCAATTATACTGTCGCTGCTTATTTTAGCACAATCAGTTTTTTATATTTTCATTACTGGTTTTTACTTCTTCACTTCTTTCGAAAGTTTCTTTGAGTAAAGCTACTTCCTGGGTTAATTTTGTAATATTCTTCTGTAATTTTGAGTTTACTACCGAGAGATGCAGTAGATAAACCAGAATAATAAAAATGAATCCCATAAACACCAGATTTGCGGGAACAAAAACCCCAAATAAGTCGGACAACACAGTTAAGCCATTTTTCCAAAAAGAGAATATTAGCAATAAAATTGTAGTTAAAGTCCAAACAATGGCATACTCCTCTCTTAATCGCCCTCTAATAATTAATCGGGATACATAAAACAAGAATAAAAAATTTAATGTAATAGTAATAATCTGTATGCGTTCCATTTTTCTATCTTGGTTTACGGATGTAAGAATAAATCATAGCTAAAGTTACTTTGACACTATAATATATAGACCTTGAATTACTTATTGACGAAACCCCTCCTGTTCTGCTATTCATTAATACGGGAATTTCTTTTATTGTTAAACCTAACTTAGAAAATATAACCAAAGATTCTGGTTCCGGATAATCATCTGGATAACTAAAAGCTCCCGCTTCTATAGCTCTCTTTCCCAAAAGTCTAAACCCAGAGGTACTGTCATATATGGGCTTACCTGTTAATAATTTATTGAGAAAGTAGAAGTAGCGGATACCTATTCTTCTCATAAAAGACGACTGAAATCCTTGTTTATCAATAAACCTTGAACCTATAACAATATCTACCGCTGAAACTTCATACGCCTGTAACAACTTTTCTAATTCTACAGCAGGGTGTTGCCCATCGCCATCCATTTGTACCGCCAAGTCAAAGTTATAGAGATATGCATATTTGAGTCCTGTTTGTACTGCGCCTCCAATGCCTAAATTGCAGGATAAATCTATCGTTTTTATTCCTAAACTACGGGCTACAGACAAAGTTTCATCCTTAGAACAATCATTAATTACAAGCGGAATTATTTCATATTTCTCGATTATTTCCAACTGCCGAATAGCATCGATAACTCCGGGTAAAGATATCTCTTCATTATAACACGGAATAATTACAAGTACTTTTTTAGTCATTAAAACTGTTTAGTAAAAAACTACAAACTAATAGCTTCCGTATAATCTTCTAACGGAATTTAAATCTATCCAATCAATAAATTTAAGCCTGTTATAAAACTTTAAACTTACTCTATCTGAATTACAAAAACCTATATCTTTTCTATTTATCCCCATACTCCCAAATATAATTTATACCGCATAAGTTTTGATAAAGAAAACCGCAGTAATCAAAAAATTAAATATAACAATCCCCATCCTTAGTTTATCCGGATTTAACCGCTTAGTATATTTAGCTCCAAAATAACCACCACAAATTGTAGCTACCAGCATCGTACACGTTTCTGGCCATGCCACTTTACCCGCTATTACAAATAAAATTACTGCAATAAAATTAGCGACACCAACAAATAATGCCTTATTGGCATTAATTACTTTAATATCAGTAAGGCCAAATAAACTCCAGACAACCATCATCATAATACCTACAGCTCCGCCAAAATAACCGCCATATATTCCTAGTAGAAACTGTCCGGATAATACCAATACGCCACCTATCTTGAATTTACTACGCAAATACTCTCCCGCCGACTTCCCAAATGCAAAAGTTAAAGAACCAATTAGTAACAACCAGGGAATTATTTTCTTAAATTCTGATGCAGGCGTATATAAAAGTAATAAAGCCCCTACAGCTCCTCCTATTAATGTAAGCACAATCATAGACCACATAGAAACCCGTGGAAACGGGCGAACATATTCTCTAAACTCCCAGGCACTGGCCAAACTGGCAGGAAAAATCGCCACCGTACTCGATGCATTAGCAGAGACTTGCGGTACTCCTGCATAAACCAAAGCCGGAAAAGTAATAAAAGAACCACCTCCGGCAACAGCATTCATTGCTCCAGCCATTAAACCAACAAAAAACAAAACGAAAAGAACCTCCATTAGAACAAATAAATTCGGATCAAATATATACACTAAATACTATCAATTATTTTTCCTGTTGTAAAATGGCAATACAAAATTCACCTCTCTCCATTCATAGTTCATTAGTCTATCATTCACAAGTTTATAGTTCAATAACTCATCATTCTCTAATTCAGCGCTCTTAACCCCTCTTCATAAATTAACAAAATCCCTAATTTAAACTAACAATTTGGTAATACCCTTCTCTTACTTTTACACCGTAACCTCAAACATACATACTATTTTAGCTATGGAACGTTTAAAATATCTCTACACAACCAACAGGCCTTTTTTCACCTGCTTTATGTTATGGTTTATACTACTTACAGCAGTAGCTTTCTGCATTCCAAAACAGTATTCATTTCAAATTATCAACTCAAACAACCATCCTTTTGCCGATGTCTTTTTTACCGCAAGTACTTACACCGGAGATGGTCTATTTGTTATTGCTGCTGCTGTGATATGCTATCTTATCAGAAAAAGACAAATTGCATTTTCACTGGTGGGTACTTATGTTTTTTCAGGGCTTATATGTTCTGTTTTAAAAAACACCTTCCAGGCTTATCGTCCTGCCATGTTTTTTGAAAACCTATCTACATTTCATATTGTTCCATGGTTACCTTTGGCACACCACAACTCTTTTCCATCAGGTCATACTACATCTGCATTCGCTATGGCTACCACCATTGCCCTTCTTTCGGGCAACAAAAAACTAGGAGTTGTTGCCATTTGTATAGCTTTTTTAGCGGGCTATTCAAGAGTTTATCTGGGACAACATTTTGTAGAAGATATTTGGTTTGGCTCTTTTCTCGGCGTAAGTACTTCCTGTCTATATCTATTGCTGCTTCCTTACCTATCCTCAAAGAATCTTTTGAAGACTAACTTTCCACGTCCCTCTATTAAATTATAACTTATGCCTGCATTATTGGAGATTATCTTCAAGTTTGGTATCGTTGGACTTATTGGTCTAATTCTTGATTTTTCCGTCACCTGGTTTTGCAAAGAAAAATTACGTTTCAATAAGTTTTTAGCTAATGGATTAGGTTTTTGTATTGCTGTAATTAACAACTATCTGCTTAATCGTATTTGGACATTTACCAGTAATAATCCCAAGATCACCAACCAATTTCTTCTATTTCTCATGGTAAGCCTTACAGGTTTATTATTGAACACCTTTATAATCTATCTTCTTCACAATAAAATACGTCTTAACTTCTACTTAAGCAAAGTGATTGCTATTGCCTTTGTATTTATATGGAACTTTACCTTAAACTCATTGTTTACATTTAATTGCACCACCTGTGGAATATAGGATTAAGTTACGTTGGTTAATTCTATTTGCAACACTTATACGATGTGTATGTGCCTTATTGGTTGAATTAGGCAATGATGAAGTTTATTATTACACCTATGCTCTTCAATTAGATTGGAATCATTTTGATCACCCTCCTATTGTTGGCATTGTTATCCGCTTCTTTACCCTTAACCTACATTGGATAAATACCTTTTCTATGCGGTTTGGAGCTATAATAATAGCAGCTATTAACACCTGGCTAATTGCCCGTACCGGCACTTTACTACGCAATCAACGGACAGGTTTTATTGCCGCCATTATCTATAATGTATCCATCTATACCAGCATTATTGCAGGGCTGTTTATTCTTCCAGATTCTCCAGCCGTATTTTTCTGGCTAGCCAGCTTATACTGTATGTTAAAGATTATTCTGAATAAAGAAAAAAAAATCAGTAGGACTCTAATATGGCTTGGCTTTTTTATTGGTTTAGCAATCATGAGTAAAGTTCATGGCGTTTTTCTTTGGCTAGGCTTTGTTATTTATATTTTGCTTTACCAAAAAAATTTGCTTTTCAGAAAACAACTCTACATTTCTATATTTTTAACCATAATTATTATACTACCCATTTTTTTATGGAATTTAAAATATGATTTCATTACCTGGAAGTTTCATGGAGATAGGGTAAATATAAAAGACAATTATATACATTTCAATAGTTTATTCACGGCAATAGCAGGTCAGTTATTTTACAATAATCCCCTATTAATTGTTTTATACACTATTGCGTTATTAGCCTTGCGCAAGGCTAATAACATAATACCGGCGAATACTGTTCGATTGTTACTTTGCTGTGCTATCCCTATTATTTTGGCTACAACATTAATAGCTCTGTTCAGACCTATATTACCACATTGGAGCGGTCCGGGTTTTATACCATTTATGCTTTTAACTGCTACATGGATTGATTGGCATTTACACCAAACCAGAACCTCTATAAGTAAGCCCTTATTAAACTCTGCTTTGTATTTCACCTTAGTAATTCTTTTTTCGGGAGTGTTACTTATACGTTTATATCCTGGTAACCTTTCTGGAGCTAACGAAAAAAAGGAACTGGGAAAAGGCGATTTTTCTTTGGATATGACAGGATGGGAAAAACTGGGCATTGATTTTTCAAAATTTAGAGAACAGGATGTCATTAAAGACAAAATGAATCCCGATGCTGTTATTTTAATCAATAAATGGTTTCCAGGTGGTCATTTATATTTTTATGTTGCTCGGCCCCTAAACATCCCTACTATTGGCGTAGGAAATCTGAGTGATTTACATAAGTTTGTTTGGTTAAATGTCATTGAAGGGAATATTAAAAGTGGTGGAGATGCCTACTTCATTGTTCCTTCTAATAATTTTGATGATCCAAAAGCATTATACCATAATCTATTTCATTCCATTGAACTAGCTACTATACTTCATCAAAAACGAGGTAATAAAACCATAAGACATTGGTACATATATCGATTAAAAAATGCGAAGGCTCCCCTTGGATCCCTCTATTAATACATACTGATCATTTGCTTCTCCTCCTCTATAAACTTGTCAATAAGTTCTTAAACAGATAAAATTTGTCATATTTAAATATTCATCTCTAATAATCATTCAGAGTAAACTGAATTTATTTTAAGGCTATAAGTATTACATCATCTACTTCATTAAAAAAACACTTACTTATGTAACAATAATGTTAATATTTTTACCCCAGAGGTCCTAAATCATCTCAAAAGACAGGTGATACAAATACAGATATTACAACATTTTTCATTATACGAATAAAATGTTAACTTGTAGAATACAATCAACAATCTGTAAATGGATAAAACCTCTACTTTTTCACAAATTCCAGAACCTTTACTTACAGAACTTCCCGGCGCTATATTTAAATGCTGCGTAGAGAACGGAAGAGTAAGTATTCCTTTTGCCAGCCCAGGAATTTGGGATCTATTTGAGCTTAAACTAGAAGATGTGCAGAAAGATGCGCAAACTTTATTTACAAGAATAGACCCTAATGACATCAGAAGGATCAAAAGAATAGCCAGAAGCACTTTTAAGAACTCTCATAAGTGGGAAATTGACTATCAGGTACATTTACCTATTAAAGGTTCCAGATGGATAAGGACTACTGCCAAAACTCAGTTTTTTGACAATAACAATTATATATGTTACGGATATACCACTGATGTTACAGAACGAAAAAAAACGGCCAGAGCACTTTTACAAAAAGAAGAACGTCTTCATTTTGCACTCGAAAGTTCTGAAGAAGGCATCTGGGACTATAATTTCCCTAAAAAGTCACTTTTTTTATCCAGCAGATTTTTGGAAAGATTCGGATTAGCACATGAAACCAGTGAAAATCTGGACTTTTGGCTAAACTTTATCCACCCGGAAGATATTAAGATGTTTAAAATAGACTTCCTAAAATATCTTCGGGGAAAAAACAGAATTTTCACCACTGAGGCCCGCGTTAAATGCTTTGACGGTTCTTATAAATGGGTACTTTACAAAGGAAAAATTATTGCCTGGGACAGAAACAACCAACCGGTAAGGATGGTAGGTACACATGCCGATATTACGCTCCGAAAAATACGCGAGTTAGAATTAGAAGAGCATATGAGAATGGTAAAAAACCAAAATAGCCGTCTCTCTAACTTTGCCTATATTGTATCTCATAATCTGAGAACCCATACAAGTAATCTGGAAATATTACTTCAGTTTATTGAAAATGCAGAATCTCCAGAAGAAAGAGACATCGAGTTTGGTTACCTTAAAAGCATTTCAAGGCAATTGAGCGAAACCATCATGCATCTTAACGAGGTGCTTTCCATACAAAACAAGAAAAATCTGGAACTTAAAAACCATAATTTATATGGCTACATCAAAAAAGTAGAAGATATGCTCAACAGGGAAATCAAGTACAAAAATGTCTTGTTAATTAATAATGTACATAAGGAACTGTTTATTGATTATAACTCAGCATACCTGGAAAGTGTATTATATAACCTGCTTTCTAATTCGATCAAATATGCTGCCCCATCCAGACAACCTATTATCAATATAGACTGTTACCGAAAAGACAAATACAGAATACTTAAAATTTCGGATAATGGACAGGGAATGAATATTGAAAAAATTGGTTCTGATTTATTTGGAATGTATAAAACATTTCATGGCAACAAAGACGCCAAAGGTATTGGACTTTTTATCACCAAAAACCAGGTAGAAGCTATGGGAGGCAAAATTGAAGTAGAAAGCGTAATAAATGCAGGAACTACGTTTTATGTTTACATTAAATCAAACTTTAGTGGATAATTTTCCAGACCATTTCGCGCATTAAATCACCATGCTCGGTATTACCGGTAGAATCAACCCCTTTAGATTTTAAATCATATTCTCTGAGTACACTAATTACCTGAAATACTTTCTGCCATGAATAATTTCTAGCTGCCGCTTCGTAATCTTTAACAAAATAAGGATTTACACCCAGCTCTCTGGCTGCCTGACTTTTATCTTGTAAATAATGATATTTTAATATTTTGGAGAAATAGGTATATAAATTCCCCATTACCAGCACAATAGGATTGGCTTTAGGGTTAGCTTCAAAGTAATTGATAATTTGATTAGCCTTCAGTACATCTCTCCGCGCTAAAGCATTCTGCAGCTCAAATACGTTAAACTCCTTACTAATACCTATGTTTTCTTGTATCTCTTTGGTACCTATCTCCTGCCCCTGCGCAATATTCAACATTAGTTTTTCCAGCTCATTGGCAACCTTACTTAAATCATTCCCCAAATATTCGGCAAGCAATAAAGAGGCCTTAGGATTTATATGATAGTTTTTTGTTCTTACAAAATCTTCAATCCATGCAGGAACTTTATTCTCATAAATTGCAGCAGATTCAAACACCACCCCATTCTTTTCCATCAACTTATATGCTTTCTTCCTTTTATCGTATTTACCATATTTATGGCAAATAACCAGAATGGTACTTTGCAAAGGTTTTTCGCAATAAGCCTGAAACTGATCTGCTATTTTATCAAATTTTAAATCCTGCGCTTCCTTAACCAAAATAAGCTGATAATCGCTCATCATAGGAAAACGCTTGGCTGCATTCAATACATTTACCGCATCGGTATCTTTACCGTAAAAAATAGTCTGGTTAAATCCTTTTTCGGCTTCGGACAATACTGAGCTTTCCAATGCATCAGCAATTAAATCAATATAATAACTTTCTTCTCCGTGTAAAAGGTAAATAGGTCTGAACTTTCTGTTCTTTATATCTTTAATAATCTCTGCAGCTGTCATTATGGCGAAATTAAAGATAATTAGTAAAATTAAGTTGGATTGTTAAAAATTAGCGCTTTATTTTGTCGATATGTTTAACCCGAAGCCTTTAAACCTTCCGCCTTATCCTTTTAAGCTGACACAGAAAGCTCAACAGCTTTTTATTTTTGATGAAATAAGAAAAAAAAATCTGGTACTTACGCCAGAAGAATGGGTAAGACAACATTTTGTACAATACCTGATGTTACACAAAAAATACCCGAAATCGCTCATCAAGCTTGAAGGTGGTCTTCATTTAAACCGACTACAAAAAAGAACGGACATTGTAATTTACGATATTCATGGAAAGCCCTTTATATTGGTCGAATGTAAAGCTAGTCATATAAAGATAGACCAAAAAGTGTTTGATCAGGTCGCAAGATATAATTTTATCCACCAGGTTAAATATCTTATCACTACCAATGGACTAGAACATTTCTATTGCGAAATGGACTATTTAAACGACAGCTATGTCTTCTTAGCTGACATTCCTGATTACAAATAAGTCAGCCCTACAAGAAAAAAGCATCCATAAAGAAAAAAAATTACACAATTACGAAACCCTAGGCAATAATCCCTCGTATAAGGAATTAAACCCTATGGAAAATGAATCAAAAATCAGTTACTATTGAGAGAGAAAACGGATTATTGACTAGATTTCTTGTCTTTAGCACTGCGGCGCAATTGCTGTACATTGGTTTTGTTTTAAAAAGTAGCAATCTTTTTGAAAACAAAGGCACACTTATTGCGTTTGCTGTATTAATACCGTGTTCTTTGATATGCATATTGCTCTGCCGTAAAAAAACTTGCTTCTTACATATCAGTGATAATCATATATGTGTATCGCAAAAAAGAAGCAATCAGGATAATATTAGGTTACCATTAGATAATATAGCCTATTTTGAAACCCGGTTTAATGAAGTTATCATCTATGATACTAATCTCCATCCGCACATTATCAGGCTGGATTTTATCAGGTCAGAGAAAAAACGGTGGGAAGTTAAAGAACTTTTAAGGCAATATCTTCCGCAAAATACATTACAAAAAATATCATAATTGGTTTAGGTTTATAGTTTAATTGGAGTGCTTTTGTTAGTTACAAGCACTCCTTTTATTTTTTGTAGCAAATACAAACAGAGCCTTAAGTAAGCCCTGTTTGCACTATTCATTTGTTTATAAGCTTTTAAAAGTTTCCTCTAAAATCTTAATTTTAGCTTCAGCATCAGCTTGTTTGTTCCTCTCGTTCTCTACAATATCAGCTTTTGCATTCTGCACAAATCTTTCATTGCTCAACTTGGCGTTTACCGCTTTCAGGAAGCCCTGCAAGTAAGCAATTTCTTTTTCTATTTTTTCTTTTTCAGCAGCTACATCTACATTACCTTCTAATGGAATATAAAACTCATCTCTACCTGCCAAAAACGATGCTGATCCAGAAAGTTTTTCATCTACTTGTGTAAATTCGCTGATATTACCAAGTTTAAACAAAACGTTCTTATAATTATCAAAATTAATTTCTGAACCTTTTTTAACAAACAGTTTCAAAGCTTCTTTCGGAGATATTTGTTTTGTATTTCTTACATTTCTAATCTCTGAAATTACCTGCTTTACTATTTCTACATCTTTTAACAAAGCTTCGTTATAATTGCCTGCCGCTTCCATTTGCGCTACAATACAACAGTCAGAAGCCGCTCTGTTTCCAAATATATCATCATGCCATAGCTCCTCAGTAATAAATGGCATAAACGGATGCAATAATTTTAATATCCTTTCAAAAAAGCCTATGGTTGCTTTATAAGTTTCGGCATCTATGGGTTGTTGGTATGCAGGTTTTACCATTTCAAGATACCAGGCACAGAAATCATCCCACACCAATTTATAAGAATCCATCAAAGCTTCATTCAATCTGTACTGATCAAAATTAGCTTCTATCTGAGCTAGTGCTTCATTAAATCGGGCATCAAACCAAGCTATTGCCTTTGTATTTGTATTAGCTAAAGTTGCATCTACCTCCCAACCTTTCACCAATCTGAAAGCATTCCATATCTTATTTCCAAAATTCCTTCCCTGCTCACAAGACCCCTCATCAAACATGATATCGTTTCCAGCCGGCGAACTCAACAACATTCCCACACGCACACCATCTGCACTGTATTTATCTATCAAATCTAAAGGATCTGGCGAATTCCCTAAAGATTTAGACATTTTACGTCCTATCTTATCCCTTACAATTCCAGTCAGGTAAACATTTTTAAACGGGATTTCTCCGGTAAACTCATGTCCTGCCATAATCATTCTTGCCACCCAGAAAAACAAAATTTCAGGAGCTGTTACCAAATCATTGGTAGGGTAATAATATTGAAAGTCTGCATTCCCTTTAGCATTCGGATTTCCCATAACGGATGGATCAAATACCGACATAGGCCACAACCACGATGAAAACCAGGTATCTACCACATCTTCATCCTGAATAAGATCTGCCTCAGTTAAACTATCATAACCAGGTTTTCCCTTAGCTTTAAATGCCTGTAACGCTTCTTCGGCAGTTTTAGCAACCTCTACGTCTCCATTGGGCGCATACCATGCCGGGATTTGCTGTCCCCACCATAATTGTCTGGATATACACCAATCTTTCACGTTTTCCATCCAGTGACGGTAAGTATTGATAAATTTATCAGGTATCAATTTAACGTCGCCGTTAAGCACATATTCCAATGCCGGTTTTGCCATTTCTTCCATTTTGCAAAACCACTGCAAAGAAAGCTTAGGTTCTATAACCGCATCCGTTCTTTCAGAAAAACCTACCTGCGATTTATAATCGTCTATCTTTTCTAAAGCTCCTGCCTCTTCCAGCAGCACTGCTATTTTCTTTCTTGCAGCAAAACGATCCTCTCCTACCAGTATCTGAGCCTTTTCATTTAAAGTACCATCATCGTTCAGAATATCTATAACCTCTAAATGGTGTTTTACCCCTAATTCATAATCATTCAAATCATGAGCTGGCGTTACTTTTAAGCATCCTGTCCCAAATTCTGTTTCCACATATTCATCCGGAATAACAGTAATTGCTTTATTAATTAAAGGAATTAAAACCTGTTTACCATGGAGGTGCTGATATCTCTCGTCTGCAGGGTTTACGCAAACCGCAGCGTCTGCCATTATGGTTTCCGGTCTGGTTGTAGCAATCGTTACAAAACCATCTCCTTCTACCAATTTATATTTTATGTAGTAAAGCTTTTGGTTTACCTCTTTACGGATAACTTCTTCATCAGAAACTGCAGTCAATCCTTTCGGATCCCAGTTTACCATACGTATACCCCTATAAATCAAACCCCTTTTATGCAAGTGGATAAAAGTATCTATAACCGCTTCTGATAAAGCCGGATCCATTGTAAATGCCGTACGATCCCAATCACAGGAAGCTCCCAGTTTTTTTAGCTGGTCAAGAATAATACCTCCATATTTCTCTTTCCACTCATAAGCGTATTTAAGAAAATCCGGTCTGGTTAAATCTTTTTTGCTAATGCCTTTTTCTTTAAGCATAGCCACCACCTTAGCTTCTGTTGCAATGGAAGCATGGTCAGTTCCAGGTACCCAACAAGCATTTTTACCCTTCATACGAGCGCGACGGACCAGTACATCCTGAATAGTATTATTCAACATGTGCCCCATGTGTAATACTCCGGTAACATTTGGCGGAGGAATTACGATTGTATAGGGTTCTCGATCATCTGGTTCAGATTTAAAGAATTTGTTCTCTAACCAATAGGAATACCATTTTTCTTCGGTTTCTCTCGGATTGTATGTCTTCGCAATGCTCATATATGATGTACTCAATCTTAACAATTTGCAAAAATACGGTTTCAGTTTAAAATAAACAGCTGTTTATGAGATGATTTTAACATTTTTAAAAACCCGTGATATTAAACACATTAAACCCTGCTCCATATTCATTTAAAAAACTATTAACTAAAAAGTAACAAGCTTGTTATTAAATAATGATTTCACCGGTTTTAACCTTAATTTAGAGTTCCAAAACTAGCTACAACATTAATGAAACTGAAAACAAAACTACTATTGACATTAGGTGTTGGCGTAAGCATTAGTGCTTTTGCCACCGGCCCAAATACGGACAAAACACCTCGTAAATTTCTGGACAGAGCAGATATGGATTTATCTGTAAAACCCGGAGATGACTTTTACACCTATGCCGGAGGGATTTGGGTAAAGAACAATCCTGTCCCTGCCAAAGAAACTACATGGGGTTCTTTTAATGTACTACAGGAATTCAACATCAATGCTATAAAAGAAATACTGGAAAAGTCTGCAAATCAGAAAAATGTAAAAGAAGGATCTATTGAAAAAAGGGTGGGCGATTTCTATGCCGCCGGAATGGACACTCTAACTATTGAAAAACTGGGGGTATCTCCTGTTCTTCCCTACTTAAAACAAATTGATGAGATTAAAGATAAAGCAGGCATTGTAAATGCTTTTGCATCTTTGAGAACACAGGGAATCGCGTCGCCTCTGTTTGGTTTCTATGTTGATCAGGACAGTAAAAATCCAGAAGAAATGATAGCTCAGCTTGTACAGGGCGGCACTTCTTTACCCGATCGCGATTATTACCTTAAAGATGATAGCAGAAGTGTACAATTAAGAGATGCCTACCATAACTATGTAGTGAAGCTTTTCGGCTTGCTGGGAGTAAAAAAAGAAACGGCAGAATCTTATTTTAAAACCATACTAAATATAGAAACTGAATTGGCTAAAGCACAACTGAGCCGTGTGCAACTTAGAGACCCGCAGAAAACATACAATAAACTTTCTATTAAGGAATTAAGCAAAGATGCTCCCACATTAAACTTCAGCACATTATTACCCAAAATGCTGATTAAAAACCAGGAACATGTATTGGTAGACAATCCAGACTTTTTCATAGAAGCCAACAATCTGGTAAACAATAAGTCTTTGAGTGATTGGAAAATTTACCTGAAGTGGAATCTGCTTAAAAACTCAGCCCCCTATTTAAGCAGTGCTTTTGTAAAGGCTAATTTTGATTTTACAAAAGCAACTACCGGACAAAAAATTCCTACACCAAGATGGCAGAAGATATCTTTTAAAACCGACCAAAACATTGGGGAGTTACTAGGGCAATTATATGTTTCAGAATACTTTAAACCAGAAGCAAAAGCCCGTATGGATGAGATGATCAATAATCTATCCAAAGCATTTGAAATACGTATCAACAACCTGGACTGGATGTCTGATGTTACTAAACAAAAAGCGCTGGAAAAACTTAGAGCCTTTATCCCTAAAATTGGCTATCCTTCTAAATGGGAAAATTACAATGGACTAATCATAAACAGGAAAACTTACTTTCAAAATCTGATTAATGCGGATAAATGGGCTTATGCAGATATGGTAAACAGGTTAGGTAAACCTGTAGATCGCACAAGATGGGAAATGACCCCTCCAACGGTTAATGCCTATTACAATCCGGTAATGAATGAGATTGTTTTCCCGGCAGGTATTCTGCAATTCCCTTTCTTTGACCCCAATGCTGATGATGCTGTAAATTATGGTGGTATAGGAGCGGTAATTGGTCATGAAATGTCTCACGGATTTGATGATATGGGCAGCCAGTACGATGCCAAAGGTGCTTTAAATGACTGGTGGACGAAAGAAGACCGTGAAAAGTTTGAAGAACGTACAAAAAAACTAGTAGAGCAATTTAATAATTACAAGGTATTGGATACCATAGCCGTTAATGGCGAGTTAACATTGGGGGAAAACATAGGTGATTTGGGTGGTTTAAATGCTGCATACACTGCTTTCAAAATGACTAAAGAAGGTCAAAGCTATGAGAAGATTGACGGCTTTACTCCTGACCAGCGGTTCTTCTTATCATGGGCACAAGTTTGGAGAGGTAATATTTTACCGGAAACAGCCGCCCGTTATATTCTGATTGATCCACATTCTCCGGGAGAATACAGAACTATTGGCCCTTTGGTTAATATGGACGAATGGTATAGAGCTTTTGATATTAAACCTGGTGATAAGTTATACAGAACTCCTGAAGACAGGGTTAAAATTTGGTAACACAAACCTTGATTACCTCTTTTGAGTATGCATTTTTTACTTAAAAGAGGTAATCTAAAGCCCCTCCTCCTTAACTCCCCTGTTCCCTGCTTTATAAGCTATGAGACATAGTTAGTGATTATTTTACCACTACACCACTGGCTAAAATATTTATTGCTCTTTTAGGTTCAGTAATTTTATTGATTTCTTCAGCACTCTTACCTGCATCCTCAGCATAATGTTTTAATCTTTCAACCGATGTTACTTTAACACTGGCTTCACCATCCATAACAATAGTTTTTCCAACTATGTCTTGGGGCATAAAAAAACCATAATCCTTAAATTTAACCATTATAGGTTCAGCATCAGCTTGCTTTACTTTTATAAAACATCCTTTTTTCTTGCAAACCTCAACAACTTTACCTTCAATTTTCCCTTTAAAAGGTGTGTCACTTGCAGCCAATACCTTAGATAATTTACCTAAATCAATGGCATTATCCGCAGTAATTACTTCCCCATAAGTTTGTCCGACTTGGGCAGAAGGAATATTATTTTGAGCATTTACTGCTAACGCACAAAATATAAAAATTGTAAAAATTAACTTTCTCATGTCTATCAATTATAAATCAATCGTTTCGCACAAAATTATGGGAATATTCTATTCTTTGCGACAGATTGATTGCAATAAGTTTTTTTGACACATTTTTAACTAAAAGAGTTTACTGAAGCATGAATTTTCAATAATTTATCTATGCATTACCCTTTTAAAACAAAGAAACTATTTTGTAAACCTATTGATAATGCCTTTTATAGGACATTCTCGCAAATTCACAAAATAGTCTCTCACTTAAATATACTACACTTGCTTAATAGCCGGAATTTCCTCGTAGACCAGAAGAAATTAAACCATCACTCCTGTAGCTTCCAGCATCAGGTTATGCAGTTCTATGTTTTTAACAAAAGGTTTCAACAATTCACTTCCAGGTCCAAACATAGCCAGTTCTACATAATCTGCGGTATGTTGTATTCCGCCCCAACCTACAGAAGTGTATTCCGACTGTATTTGCGCATACTGCTTATAAGGTAGTTTATACGGATTGTACAATCCTTCTTCATCAAGTTTTTCATAATGCTTAAGAATAGCTTTGGCATCTTCCTCCTTAATAGCATATCCCTGTGCAAACTCTATGCGCTCTATTAACTGCGAAGCACTTGTACTTTTGCCTATGCCATTTAATACCCAATTATTAGAGTATTTAAACTTTTGCAGGCGATCAAAATTCTTATCAGCTTTACTACCATAATACAAACCCGGATTGGAGTTTCCATGGTCTGTAGTTACCACTACCAAAGTATCTCTGTTTTTCTCTGCAAACTCTATAGCAACAGCTATAGCTTCGTCAAAAGCAATCTGGTCGTACAAAGCAGCCGGTGTATCGTTAGCATGGGCAGCCCAATCAACCTTTCCTCCCTCTACCTGTAATACAAAACCATTTTTATTTTGCGAAAGTGTAGCAATAGCCTGTTTAGTCATCTCCGCAAGTGTAGGTACTTTTTCAGCCAATTCCTTTTCCGAAGCTCTGTCTATAGCGTAAGGCAAAGCATCTTCATAAAAAATTCCCAAAACAGGTTGCTTTACTCCAGTATGCGCAAGTAATGATTGACGATCTTTGCACACAGCATATCCTTTTTTAGTATAATCTGCAAATACATCCTGCTTGTCTTTTCTTAATTTAGCATCAAAGTTCTCTAAACCGCCTCCCATCACCACATCTATCCCCAGTTCCAAATATTTCTTAGCAATCCCCGCCTCGTCACTTCTTTTTTTACTGTTCACGCAAAAACCCGCCGGCGTTGCATGTGTAGCCATTACAGAAGTAACCACTCCCGCAGATTTTCCAGCCTTTTTAAACTTTTGCCAAATAGGCATGTTTTCCGATCCGTCTGCATTTACATTTAAAGACCCGTTAGGCACTCGTACCCCGCCACCCCACGAAGAACTCGCTGCAGCAGAATCTGTCACCAAAGAATTTGCCGAAGCAGTTTCCATTAATGCCCGGGTTACTTTACCTTGTTGCTGATAAAGAGAAAGCCAATTACTTGTTTTTCCGTTCTTACGCTCCAATAGCATGCTCGCGAGGTTTAAGGTACCAAGGCTCATACCATCACTAACCAGAAATATAATATTCTTTGCCGTTTTTCCCAGCTTTTGCTTAGGGGCAAGTCCAGCAATAGTATCGTAAGGTGAAATTAAAGCGCCACCCAAAAAAGCTAAGGCACCGCCTTTAAAAAGATCTCTTCTTTTCATGCTGATAAAGGTATTATTTATAATGTTAGTTTATTGTTAATATAAGATTACAATTAAGAACACTTATGATTAGTAGTATTTAAAGCTCTGGTAAAACATAGTTTTTCATCCTCCAGTATTTCACCAGATATTGGATATGCTCCTCAAACCTTTTAAAATTTTTATTCTTCGGGTTGGTCCAACCAGATTCTGCATAAGCAGCTATTCTTGGAAAAGTTTGGTAAGACACCTCTTTAAAAGTAGGAGTCCACTCGCCCCACATTTGCGCACCTAAACCTATTACTAACTTTTGTTGTTCTGCATTTAACCCTTCTGGAATAGGATTAAATCCGTACGCTTTCTTCAGATCTATTTGTTTATATGTATAATCTAAATAAGTGTACCTATGGTCAGAATTGATAATCTCATAGCCCTTGTCTATTCCAAACAACAAATCTTTAGCGTCTCCTTTCCAAAACTGAACAATTGCTTTTTTAGACAATGCTGTATTGGCATTTTCTTCATTAGCCCACTCATGAACATTCTTGCCTAATACTTCGTTCCAACCTATAATTCTTTTCCCTAAAGAGTCTTCTACAAATTTGGATACCTCATTAGTAAAGTAAACATGCAGGTCGTAATAGTTTTTAATCCCATGCTTACTCATATATTGTTGTATTGATGAAGAATTCTTCCATTGATCAAACTTTACCTCATCACCTCCGATATGGATATATTGAGAAGGGAATAACTCAGACACTTCTTTTAAAACCTGATGAATAAATTGGTAAACACGTTGGTCCGAAACATCTAAAACTGCACTTTCTACTCCAAAACGTGTAGGTACTTTAATCTGCTGCTTGGTTGTTCCTAAAAAGGGATAACTAGCTATTGCTGCAGAAGTATGCCCAGGCATACTAATTTCGGGTATAATGGTAATCTGACGTTCAGCAGCATAGTTAATAATTTCTTTGATATCGTTCTGGGTATAAAAACCACTATGAGCCTTGTGATCAGAAATTTCACTCTTCCATTTTTTCCCATTATCATTTATTTGGCTACTATCTCTTTTCGCTCCTATCTGAGTTAATAAAGGATATGCTTTAATTTCTATCCTCCAACCCGCATCATTGGTTAAATGCCAATGAAATCTATTCATTTTCAATAAAGCCATTTCATCCAATAGCTTCTTAACTGTTTCCTTTCCCTGAAAATATCGGGCATCATCCAGCATAAAAGATCTCCATTTAAAAGCTGGTGCATCTTTAATTGTTAACCATGGAATTTCTGAAGACTTAAGTAATAACTGCCTCAAACTTTGAATACCATAGAAAACACCAGTTTCAGTAGCAGCTTTAACAGCTATTTTCCCTTTAGAAACAGAAAGCTCATAACCTTCCGGATTACCAGACATTGTAGAGGTCTGTAGCAAATCTATCTGGATTCCTTTCTTTCCATTCTGCTCAGAAATCCCGCTATCCTTGAGTATTTTTTTCAAATAAACTTTCTGCTCAGAATTGCCAGTTATAAAAACTCCTTTTTGTAAATCTGTTTTTCCTGTTTTTAGCTCCACATCATTTGGATAAGGAATTATAGCAATTTCATTTTGTGCAAAAACGACATTACTAATCAACAAAAACAAAAAAATTGATATTACTGCTTTAAAATGTTCTTTCATAAAATGGTTTATAGAGAGAGACTGCATCAAAAATAAAAAATCTCTCACTTTTGATACAGTCTCCATATTATTTTAAATTTATTAAGGAAGCGCAGCTCCCATTACTGTTTTTCCAGAACGGCTTTTTCCGTTTTGGTCTGACGACAACAGATCGCTTTCCAAAACCAGGTTTGAAGCAAGAATCTGTAGTTGCAATATACTCATTCCTGATGTAGCCGCAGCACTTCCTAAATTTAATAAAGGAATAGTTTGGCCAAAACCTCCGTATTTACCAAAAGGACTAAAAGCATTTGCAGGATCAAAATTCTTACCTGCATCCAGAATACCATCATAATTAAATACGCCACTTCCAATAATTGATGAGCGGGCACTATTTGTTCCTCCAACTTCTATTGCCGCTCCTATATTTCCGGAAACTATCGAATTATAAATATTTAATATGTTAGCATGTGCCGGATTATTGTAGATACCAGATCCTCCAATAGTAGCTGTATTACCCTGTCCACCCTGATTATTAGAAACAGTGGTATTCACTAAATCTACAGTACAAACACCATACAGAGAAATGCCTGCTCCAAAAGCAGTACCGTTATTTTTATTCCCGTAAATGGTAGAATTAACGATAACAAATTTAGATTTTTCACGAGCGTATATACCCGCTCCTGTTCTGGATGTCACTCCTGTTGCTCCAACTTCATTATTCGCTATAGTAACATTAAACAGGTAATTATAAGATGTTCTGGCTGTATTTATAGCATATATTCCACCTCCCACACCTCCAGCTTTATTAGCTGTAACTTCACTATCATACATATATAACGTAGATCCATCATTCCAAATACCCGCTCCATTAGTGGTTTCGGCTAATCCCTGATTCTTAGAAATAGAACTTCTATTAAACACAGCATAAGAGTTACCTGTTAAATATACTCCCGCACAATGAGTACTTGTCTCATTTTCAGTAACAATACAGTTATTTATCTCTGCTTTACTACCTGCAATAAGCAATCCACCACCGTAAGATCTATTAACAGCTATTCCATTTATAGTAACAGAACTGTTAGCCGAGTGTGCCCGTCCTTCTTTAATTATAAAACCATCTAATACTACTTGCTTATCCTGCTCCTGAATAGCTGTTATAGTTACAACATGGTAAGCTCTGCTTCCATTCAATTGTCCACTTAAAATAGTTTTATTAGTAACTGGATTGGCAACTGCTCCAGCAGTAGCCTGTTCCGGATACCCTCCTATCAATTTCACATTTTCTCCAATCTCAAAAGTTTTATCGGCTTCTGTAGATGCACTTCCTCCCGTAATAGTTACCGTTGGTTTATAGGTTCCCGCAGCCACGTGGATTATATCCCCACTTAGAGCCCTATCTAACGCAGCATCCAATGTTATAGGCTTACTCCAGGAAAGTCCATCATTAGCTTCCACTCCATCTATTTTAACATAAAAATTTCTGGTATAATCAGGAGCAGGATCTCCGGCACTTTGAATAACCTTCAATTCTGTTTTGGCATCATCCGTAATGTATGCTTCTATTTTTGCGTTACGTACTGAAGTTGTTTTATTTTTCTGGATGGCTATTTTAACTTTATCATCTCCTTGACCATTTGAGTTTAACACAGTCAACCAGTTTGCATTGTTTTTTATTTTCCAGGGTAAATTAGATTTCAATTCAACTTCTATCGTATCTACATCATTACCTACACTAACTTCCTGTTGAGAAAAACTAATTTCTGGTTGCTTGGGCACGAAACTTTCCTGATCTATTTTACGACAAGAAACTATACATACCATAAATAACGCCAACCCCAATAGCTGCAATATTATTGATCTATTTTTCATAATTACAAGCTTAATTAGTTAAAGACACTATTATTAAACCATTGGCAACAGAGCGCTCTTTACCTCCATTATCTGTAGGCCAATTTCTTATCATAAACCTACCTGCATCAAAAGAAGGTGTGTTTCTAACAAAAAAGGTACTCGAACCTCCGCCATCAAGATTTATAGATTGATAAGCCCCCAAAGCCTTCATAAACTTGGCCAAATCATCATAATTCATACCGTTGGAATAATGAAAATTACGACCATCTACCACCAACATATACACTTTGGTTCCTTCTTTATTTACACCTATACATGTTCTTGGCTCTAACCTCTTATCAGCCTGACTTACAGGCAATCCATCTTTTAACAAGACCACTCTTCCGCCTATAGCTTCTTGTATATTATTTTTAACTAATGCATAATCTTGCTGATTGCCAATAAATGCTTTTCCATCTTTGGTAATCGCAAAAAATGTATTTATTGCATCTGTAACAGTTGTTTTTATAGCAATTCCTTGTTTATACAAAATCCCTTGGGGAACTCCCGTATCCATGTTATAAAAATCGCCATTTATACCAGCCCATACTTTATGCCCCTGATTATCTGCATAAGTTGCCTGCTTGGTCATAGGCTGCATACCAAAAGCCGGTGCATTATTTGGTGTAGAAGCCTCTATTTTTACTGACTGATTGGTTAAATCAATCTCAAATACAAAAGCTTTCATAGATAAGCCTGTAGATGACAGATAACGAATTTCTGTAGCTTCAACCCCATTAACCACAGTATAAGTTGTATCTGTATTAATACTTGCTATTAAATCACTATTGGTTACAACTTTAGTAGCAACAGCTGTTTTTGGATTAGCAACATACTGTTCATATGGTTTTATTAACTCCTCTTTATTACTGCACCCTATAGCTATTAACATAGAAAGGGTGAAACCCAATGGCAGTAATATATATTTTATATTTTTCATTTCTGAATTCTCCTTTTAAGATTAATAGTTTGGATTAGGTACCAGATTAGTATTATACTGTAGTTCGCGACCCGGGATAGGCAATACTGTCTGGTAATCTAGAATTCCCAGTTTTTGTACCGCTGTATTGGTACGAACTAAATCATAATACCTGAAATTTTCTCCAAATAACTCCAGGTTCCTTTCATTTAATATAGCTTCCTGATACTGCTCATCAGAATTAACAGATATATCCTGCAAGCCTCTAAAACGACGTAATTCATTTAATCTATTAATACCTGTTGTTCTACCCTGTGCCTCTGCGCTAATCAAATACAGTTCAGAAACTCTGGAAATAATTACCGGATCTTTCCCGGTCTGCCCACTAGGATATTTATTAACGCAATAAGTCCCTGCAATGTTGGTAATAGATATATCCTTACGCTTATCTGAACCAATAAAAGCATCTACCATTGGCTGAAAAACCCTGTAGTTTCCCTGTCCTTTATTAGGATGTGCATAAGAATAAAACAAATCAGATATATTAATCTTAGATTCTTCCGTTCTGTTCTCAAAAGCAAAAATGATCTCGGTATTAGCCAGTTTTCTGAATATTTTCTCAAAGGAATCCAACTTATACCTACCAGAAGTAATAAGATTTTCTGCAATTGTGGCCGCAGCCGACTTATTTCCACGATACAAATACACCCTTGCTTTCAATGCAGATACCGCATCTTTTGACACGTAATAATAACTGGAAGATTCGCCCAATAGTTGCTCAGCCTCAGTCAGGTTTTCTTCTATAAAAGCCCATACCTCATCGTTTGTATTTCTTGCTAATTTCTCAAGAGAATTTTTACGGTAAATAGGCACACCTCCCCATCTGGTCAATAAACTGTAATAGATATAAGCTCTGAAATAATACGCCTCTCCCAAAGCAGTATTCCTGACACTATTGGATTCCAGGGATTCACATATAGAAATCACATTATTAACCTGATAAAGCGCACTATAATATCCATTCCAGCCAGTAGAAACCACGCCTGCTAAAGGACTTAATTGAGAGTTTATAAGATCTAATGGTGCCCCAGAAGCTGTATGTAAATTCCCTCCCAGAATATCAAAAAGGATAAAAGCATGTACTCCCGGATCGTTCTGCATGTTATTATACATGCCTATACGTAGTGCGGGTAAATCTTTTTCGGTACTAGCATCCGGCGACACTGAAGAGTATGGATAAAGGTCTAGTTTATTAGCACATGAACTCCCTAAAATCGTACCCGCAAGTATCATTATATATAAATATTTCTTTTTCATGTTTGTACAGCTGAATGTTAAAAACTAATATTTGCTCCAATACTATAGGTTCTTGGCTGAGGATTATTCAGGTTATCAACCCCTGAAAATCTCGGATCCAGATTGGTATTGACTTCAGGGTCCCATCCCGAATATTTTGTCCATAAAAACAAATTATCTGCCTGTGCAAACAATCTGATCTGACTTACCTTAAACTTTTTCACTGTCAACTCTGGCAATAAATACCCAAGCGTAAGCGCCCGCAATCTGATAAATGAAGCATCTTCCAGAAATCTTGTGGAATTACGCGTATTGAATGTTTCGCTGGCAATCGCTCGTGGATAAACATTGGTTGTACCCGATCCAGTCCAACGATTGTCAATATATTCCTCCAACTGGGCAAATCTGTAACCTATACGTCCCAATCCATTAGGTTTCCATGCTGCGTAAATATTTGCGCCATAGCTATAAGTTGCCAAAACATCTAGTTGTAGTCTCTTATACTTAAAACTGTTGTTCCAGCCACCCGAAAATTTAGGGTTTGACGAACCCACTACAACCCTGTCATTATCATTAATGATTTCGTTATCATCCAAATCTGTCCATCTAACATCTCCTGCCCTAACTCCAAGATCAAACTGTTTTTGAGGAACTTCCCCATCATATTGATATAAACCTTGTGACTGAAAAAGATAATATGACCCTATATCTCGCCCCACCATTAATGCCCTGTTATCACCTATAGAAATAGGCTTGTTCTCATTATCTATCAGCGATAAAATTTTATTCTTATTATGCGCTATATTAAAACTGGAATTCCATGCTACCGGTCCTAATTTGAAATGAGTATTAACAGATAGCTCTATCCCTTTATTTTCCATAGACCCTATGTTAGATATGATACTTGTCATACCACTTGTGGCGTGGATAGGTCGGCTGTACAATAAATCTGTAGTTTTCTTGTAATAAGCATCTAATGATAAATCTACCTTTCTGTTGAATAGCGAAATATCAAATCCTGCATCATATTGATCTGCCTTTTCCCAGGTCAGGTCTTCGTTACCAAAAGTAGAAACAGAGATCCCACTAATTCCACCATAATTTTGACCTCCCGCAATTAAAGGCTGATAGGCATAATTTCCGATACCTTCCTGATTACCCGTTTTTCCATAACTCGTTCTCAGTTTCAAATCCAGATTTGTTCCATCCATAAACTCCTCCTTAGAAATATTCCAACCAAACGACAATGAAGGGAATATACCCCATCTGTGATCTGATCTGAATTTAGAGGAACCATCGGCTCTTAGAGTACCTGTAAACATATACTTATCATCATAAGAAACCGTTGCTCTACCAAAATAAGATTCTAGTGCATATTCACTGGCCGAACCACTGGCGCTAGTTATTTCAGAAGCCACAGATACCACTCCCAAAGATGGTGTAGCAAATCCACGAGCATCTACGTTGGTATTTCTACTTTGCTGTTTTTGGAAAGAATGTCCTAATAAACCGCTTAAAGTATATTTCCCAAAAGTGTTGGTATAATTCAGAACATTTTCTGTCAGATAGTTTTGTATTAAACGATTATCATCCAACAACCTCCCAACTCCCGTTCCGTAAGGATGTTTCTCATTATAATAAGTATAATCATAAGTATAACCTATATCTGCACTAAAAGAAGATCTGAAAGACAGGTGGTCATTAAAGTTGATTTTACCATAATAAGTTCCTAAATACCTGAAGTTATCTACATAAGCAGTTTGTTCATTTAAGATCTGAATAGGGTTATGACGCATCAACTCATCAGTCCCGCCAACATAATAATCCCCATTAGGTTTATAAGGTCTGTCAAAAGGCCTTTGTTCAATTGCCCTGGCCAAAATAGTAGATCCAAGATTTGCTCCGGGAACCTGATTATTACGGATATAATTCCCCATATTATTGAATCCTATTTCTAACCAATCGTTAAATTGATGGCTGAATTTGGTATTCAGATTGTATTTTTTAATAGAATTATTATGGACAACCCCTTCCTGGTCTGTTACTCCTATACCTACATAATATTGAGTTTTCCCTGTTCCGCCAGAAAAATTGGTATTAACATTTTTAAAATACCCCTTCTGCAAAATAAGACCTAACCAATCAGTATCGGGCATATTTCCAAACGGATTAGAAATAGGAAGCTTGTAATTTGCATCTCCAACTTTTAAACCATATTGTTTATTATAGTTTTCCTGTCCCTCATTAAATTGTAATACATATAAATCCGAATTGGCTATTTTCAACTTATTCTTATCCGCAAACTCAGAAAACCCAGTAGTTACATCCACTTTTACAATGTTTTTTCCGTTTTTTCCCGATTTTGTAGTAATCAGAATAACCCCATTACTCGCTCTGGAGCCATATATTGCAGCAGAAGCGGCATCTTTTAATACCTCTATAGATTCGATATCTGCATGGTTGAATGCAGCAAGTGGACTGTAAGTTTCACCAAAATCATAAATAGACATATTAGAGTTATTGATAGGAACACCATCTACAACATATAAAGGATTATTCCCTGCACTAATAGAGGACGTTCCTCTAATTGAGATGCGTTCTCCAGAAGCCAAATTTCCAGATCCTAATGATAGATTTACCCCTGCTATTCTACCTTCTAACATTCTAGCCGGAGACGAAACCTGTCTAATATCTTCGTCTTTAAACTTCACACTTCCTATAGCACTTGTAACCAGCTCTTTTCTCTGGCTACCATAACCTACCACCACAATTTCATCTAATTTTGATTGCGCTGTTTTTAATGCTATACGTAAATCAGTATTGCCTTTCACCTCTATTTCTCTGGTTTCAAAACCAGTGAACGTGATCAACAGGATGGCGCCTTCGGTAATATTTCTAATGGTAAATCCTCCTTCTGCATCCGTCATAGTTCCCTGACTTCCATTCTTTACCCTTACACTTGCCCCTGGCAAAGCTTCACCTTTTTCATCAACTACAGTTCCCTTCACATTAATAAATATCTGCTGAAAAGGAACTTCAAAAGATTTTGTATTCTCTTTTTTATTGATAATGATGGTATTCTCTTTTAAAAAATACTCGAAGGGCTGATCTTTAAAAATTTCGGAAAGTGCCTGCTTGAGTTCTACATTTTTTAAATCAAGATTATTAATGACTTTTGCATCCTTAATCTCATTGTATTTATAAAAAAGGTAATAGCCGGTTTGCTTTTCTATTGCCTTCAAAACTTTCTCTACGCGTATGCTCTCTCCAGAAAAATTAATTTTCTGCGAGTAGCTTTTTGCACTTACCTGAAGTATGCCGAGCGTGATTAAAAAAGCAGTGAGTTTCATTACCAAAAAAATTTTCGACGAGTGTATTTCACGGATTGGTATTTTCCCACAAAAGATTATTTTCATACTTTTGTAATGTTTAAATTAAAGGTTATTGATTCGCGATTAATAATTCTTTCCAGATTTGAACAGCCTTCTAAAGGCTTTTGACGGGAGTGTTGGTAGCACTTCCGTTTTTTGTTCATTCGACTCTTAGTTTTTAACCATAAGCACTATTATTTTTTATCCGATAATTAGTTTTCTTCCTATTAACTGAAATTTCACTTTCCCATACCTGAGTACCTCCAGTACATTATCAATGTCCGCATTACGCTTAATTTTGCCAACAAACTCATCTTTTGGCACCTCTCCTTTATATTCTATTTCAATATCATACCATCTTGCCAGCTGACGCATAAGTGTTTGGATATCTACCCTATCAAACTGAAAAAAACCATCTTTCCATGCCATAACAGATTCTAAATCTGCCCGCTTGACATCAAGATGTCCTATATCTCTCATTTGTGCCTGGTAACCAGGCTTCAATAACTGCGATATTGCAGGTGTACTTACTTTTACGCTCCCTTCAAGCAATGTTGTCCGGGTTAGCAGCTCGTCATTATAAGCATTCACATTAAATTTAGTCCCCAACACTACTATCTCCTGGTTGTTACTTAATACTTTAAAAGGTTTCTTTTTATTGTGAGCCACTTCAAAATAAGCTTCCCCTTTTATGGAAACCTTACGCTCACTTTCAGTAAATTGGGTCGGAAATGTAATACTTGAAGCACTATTTAGCCAAACATGAGAACCATCAGGCAGAATTACCTGATAGATTCCACCTCTTGGTGTTTCTATCTTGTTAAAGCCTGTATTTTTTTCTTTAGCTATAATATGGTTTGCATTAAAAACCAATAGTCCGTCTTTCTGTTTCTCCACAGAAAAGCTCTTATTTTGTTCTAAGGTACCATTAGCAACATCGTTCAGTATAATATGCTTACCATTACTTAACGTTAAAACAGCATTATTACCTCCCGGTACAACCGGAGCAACAGTCCGTGTTACAATAACTTCATTACTTCCACCATTGTGATACGAATAAAAATAGAGTGAAAATGCCAGTCCAACAATTGCCAAAACTGCTGCAACTCTATAGACATATTTAATATATCTGTGTTTAAATATTGATGGCTCTACATCAACTGAACTATCATACAAATCATTATCCATTGATTCTGACAGATATTTTTCCAGTTTACCTTCATGTAATAAATGAAAAAACACCTGCAATTCTTCTTCGTCCAATTTTCTTTGCAGATATCTATCAACTAACTCTTTATAGAACTTATCTTCCATTCAATATTTACTCTTTACTACTAAGACAATAAAAATGTAATATAGGGTAGCAGATTTTTTGTTTTTTTTGATAGGACTTAAACATTCTACCATACAAGTCCCAGATTGGTAAAAAACAATATATATGATTTAGATATTTTTTCTTAACTTAACATCTTCAACTCCAAAACCTTCACAAACTCCGTAAAAGCCCATAAAACTCCACTAAAGTCCGCAAAAGCCCACTAAGTATATACTATCGGTTCGCTAATGGTCATACTACGGTATACTTACGGCAGTATTGTACCTCTGTTAAAACCTTTCAAATCCCGAATGATTATCAAATATTCGCTATAAGCACAAAAGCTTAATACACTTACTGAAATAGGATGAATAAGCACTCCCGCAGTTATTCAATAAAGTTTTTTAATGAAATTAAATAGGTTTGTTATTTGAAGAAAGCAACTATTAGAATACTTAAAGATATCCCTAATTCTCCTTCAACGCTTTTTCTTAAATGCTTCATAGATAAAACCATGTGATTTTTAACTGCATTTCTGGAAATGCCCATAATAGAAGCTACTTCTTCGTATGTTTTTTTCTGTTCGCGGCACAATCTAAAAATCTCACGACTTCTTTCCGGTAATTGTGCTAATGCTTTATTTAAATAGAATAGGTATTCCTTATCAAGCAGTTTTTCTTCTGTAGTATTGTTTCCTACAAGATAAGCTTCCACTATTTCGCCCATAACTTCCTGAGAACGGGAGGCTTTTTTTAACGCATTTAAGGTATGATTCTTAGCTACTGTAAAAAGGTATGATTTAAACGCTTTTATCTCAGATAACTTTTCTCTTTGCTCCCATATCTTCACAAAAACTTCCTGAGTAAGGTCTTTCGCCAAATCAGAGGAATGAACATATTTCTGAACAAAAGGAAAAATTTTCTTATGATAAGAATTAAAGATTTGCAGGAAAGCTTTTTCGTCACCTTCTGAAAATCTTCTGATTAACTCATATTTGTTAGTTTCGATATCATTCATTGCGCTGAACGAATTTAGGCCTATAATGTTACTAAGTTATTAAATTAACATGAATAAGTACAACATAAAAGTACCTTAAAAAATAAGAGCCTTCCCTTATATTGATAGGAAAGGCTCTTAGTTATTATTTAAAGAATCCCCCTTACTACATCTATCAACTATAATTAATAATATAGATTTATTTATTATTCTAATAAACAGTCAATCTTGTAACTTCCCGATCCCAGTTTAACCTTTACCTTATTGCCTGCTGTTTCGGTATTAGCATAGTAAATACTTTTCTTTAATTGTTTGCCATTAATGGATATTTTATCCGTGGAGCTTGATGGTATATAAATCCATGCAGATGTATTCACAGGGATTATTGCTTCCATTTCCAGTTTTCTGCCAATTTTTTTCCAGCCCGAAACAATATTGCCATTAATTGATCTGTAATTTGCCCTGACACGATTGATACCTTGCTCAGGTATTTCCGGTTTTATAATAAATGTCCTGTATCCGGGAGTTTCATTTTTTATACCTGCCATATTGCCAAACATCCATTCATTAACAGCACCAAAGGAATAATGATTAAAAGAATTCATTCCTGCATTATTTTCAAATCCCTTTTCTTTGGTATAACTGTTCCATCTTTCCCAAATTGTTGTTGCCCCGTTTACCACCTCAAATCCCCACGAAGGGTACTCTGTAGATAACAGCAGTTTATAAGCCATGTCTCCATTGTCTGTAGCAGATAAAGCAGGAAGCAACGGCTTTACTCCCAAAAAACCTGTCGATAATTTTCCGGAGTTCTTTAAAATAAGCTCTTTGAGATAATTCCCAGCTTTCTGGGTGTCTTCCCGAGACAAAAGCCTCATGTATATTGCGTTGGCATAAGCTGTTTGTGTATGTCCGCCAAAACCTTTTTGAGGATTGTAATGAGAATATCCTGCTCCGTTTCCATAAATATCAGAATCTACTTTAAATTGCCCGGTTTTGTCTGTATAATGTTCATAAAGCTTTTTTTTCACATTTTCAAACACCTTATCAAAGAATAATTTATCTTCTGTCTTTTGAATGGCTCTTGCCATTTCGCTCATCAAAGCAGCACAATAAGCGTAATACATAGTGGCTAACAAATCAGGAGAGGTTTGCTTACCAACAGAAAGCCAGTCACCATAACCTCCCTTAGGATGGATATCCTCAAAAGATCTCTCCTTAAATATATATTCTCCTTTGCTTTTTGTTTCTAAAAACTTCATAAATCGCAGCATGTTGCTCCAATATTTTTCAATCAGTCTGGTATCTGCGTAGGCTTTATAAAGTTCATAAGTACATATTATACCGGCTTCCATCCAACCCGGAGAGTAGCTGTCTGTCTTTCTGATCATAGCTACTCCATCTTTCATTGGCATAGGAGCATACGATGGATAGGCCCCATTAGACAACTGTGCATCATTCAGATCCGTCATCCATTTTGTAAAAAAAGCGCTTATATCATTATTGTAAATTGCCGATTTGATATAAACATGCGCATCCCCTGTCCATCCCAGTCTCTCGTCACGTTGCGGACAATCTGTCGGAATATCAAAATAATTTGACAGCTGTGTCCACACAATGTTTTTATATAGCTTATTAACCATTGCATTGTCTGTTTCAAAATCTCCTGTCACTGGAACAGATGAGCTCAATACCAGTCCTATAACTGTTTCTTCAGAAGGGGCTTTTCTCAATCCTGAGATTTCTACATATTGGAAACCATGGTAAGTAAATCCTGGCTGCCAGACTTCTTCTTTCATATCTCCTTTTAAAATATAAGTGTCGGCAGCTCTTGCTTTTCGAAGGTTTTCCGTCATTAACTTTCCATCCGGATGGAGCATTTCTCCATATCTTAATATAATACTATCACCCTCAGCTCCCTTTACTTTTAGTCTAATAATACCGGAAAAATTCTGGCCAAAATCTACAATATACTTTCCATTTGGACGTGGGATAATTTTTTTTGCTTTTAACTCTTTATATATCCTAACCGGATTACCGGGATAAATCTCTAATGCCTGATTTTCATTTTCAGGATATACAACTGCTGATTTCCATCCATGCTGATTATAACCGGGCTTATCCCAGCCCTGTAATTCCAAACGGGCATCATAAGTTTCTCCGTTAAGGATATCACTTTCTGTCAAAGGACCTTGGTTTGCAAACCAGGTTTCGTCTGTTACAATGTATTCTTTCTCTCCACCAGCATATTCTATTTCTATTTGTGCCTTTAGTTTTGGAGTATCTCCATAAAAAGCTCTCACCTGAGGACTTTTTACCAGCATCGCATAACCTAAATACCCCGAATACCAGCCGTAAGAAAGAATAGAAGCAAATGCATTTTTCCCCTGCCGGATATTCTTAGTGATATCGTAAACCTGATAATAAACCCGCTTATGATAGTCTGTCCAGCCTGGCTGAAAAAAATCTTCGCCTATGCGTTTTCCATTGATATAAAACTCATACAATCCTAAAGAGGTAACATACAAACGGGCTGTCTTTATTTTTTTATTTACGTTCGCTTCCTTTCTCAGATAAGGCGCTGGCGGTAAATGATAGGTTTTGTTTTTGTTTAAAGAATCCAAATTATAACCAATCCATTTTGCGATCCAGTCTTCTCTTTTTAAAAACCCTGTTTCCCATGTCGAGGCTTTACTCCATGCACTTGCTCTACCCGACTTGTCCCAGCTGCGTACTTTCCAATAATAAACTTTTCCTGATAATAGTTTCTTCCCTTTAAACCCAATTTGATTTGTAGAATTTGACAATACCTTACCGCTATTCCAAATATCTGCTCCATTTTCTGTAAGCAGTTTAACTGAACTTGCAACTATAATTTGATAGGCAGACTGTGTCTGATTATTTCTATTAGACACTAACTCCCAGCTCAATCTGGGCTCTGCAATATCTATTACCGGTGTATTTTTATACTCGCATCTTAGATGAACAGGCTTTATTTGAGCATCAGCTTCTGAAATAAAAAATGGGAGATTAAAAAAAAGGTAAGTAAAAAGTATAGTATATATTTTTTTTAAACGCATTATTAAGCTTTTTTATTAAAGATGTAAGAACGCTATTATCTATTCATGGCAGGAATGATAAAACGCTGACAGGATTATGCACCAAATTTGATCCCCCCTGCCAGCGTTATTCTATCAATTGATTAATTAACCTTTATCAGTTTTCTATTGAATATCTCTCCATTCTTTGATATAACAGAAATATTGTAGATACCCGAACCAACATTACCAATATTTACTATTATATTTCCTTCCTCTGCAAAGGATTTTTGATAGATAGTTTTCCCCTGAATATCTGTAATTAATATGTTTCCTTCTTTAAAACCAAGTTCTATATTTATGATATTAACAAAGGGATTAGGATAAACTTTTATATTATTGCCTTCAGATAAACTATAATTTAAACTAATGGGATCAAATACTGTTATTTTTCCATTATTATCTTTTTGGATAAGTCTGTAATAGGATAATCCATTTAAAGGCTTATGATCATGTAACTGATAATTGACCGTTTCGTTGTTTGTTCCAGCTCCTTTTAGCCAACCTATTTCTAACCAGTTAACGGCATCTGTACTTCTTTCTACAATAAAAATATCATTATCTTTTTCAGAAGCTGTTTTCCAGGAAAGTATAATATCGTTTTTCTCTGATTTCGCTGTAAAAGAAAGCAGATTTACCGGCAAAGTGCTTTTGTCTACCAGACGAACAAACCTATTGTTTGAGCCTCCTATTAATAGTTTTCCATCATTATCTTTAACAAAAGCTCTCACAGTTGTAATATTAGAAAAATCAGTTATAATATTTAAAGTATTATCTAAAGTACCATTAGCATTTAGCCTGATAATATTAGCCGGACTTACAGCTGTACCGTTGTATGCCGTAATACCTTCTCCATATACAACAATTTTACCATCGTTCTGTACTGCTATATACTGCGGATGAGTTGTTCCTGTATTTACTCCTGTACCTCCTGTATTAAAACTTGCATCCAATGTGCCATCACTATTTAAACGGGTTATCTTGTCACTGGCAGCTGCATTTCCATTGTAAGATACAGAAGCCCCTGCTACTATAATTTTACCATCTGGCTGTAATGCTATAGCAAAATTCGCATTGTTAAATCCTGTGCCTCCCGCATTAAAAGCAGCATCCAATGTACCATCACTATTTAGACGAGCTATTTTACCGACAGCCACGGCAGGAGAACTTTGGTAATTGCCATAATACCCGGCTACAATAATTTTCCCATCCGATGTAATTGCTACATCTCTCACTTGCTGATCAAACTTTCCATTTCCGTTAAAAGTATTGTCTAACGTTCCGTCAGAATTAAGTCTCAGAAAATGCTTAACTGTAGAGAGACCATTAAATGCTCCAAAATAACCGCCAATAACAATCTTCCCATCAGACTGGAAAGCGACACTATAAACCGTAGGAGTTCCTGTAGTTACACTTCCTCCTAAGGTAAATCCTGTCCCCAGATTATTATTAAAAATATCATCAGGTGTACCGTCAGCTTTTATTTTTGCCAGGCCTTGTACAGTTTTTCCATTCAGAGAAGAGAAAGAACCAATCACATACAAAGAACCGTCAGTATGTAAAAAACCTTTCACAGGAACCTTTGAAGGCAAGTCCCCAAAACCGCTTCCCATATTTGCCTGATAAGCATTATCTAAGCTTCCGTCACTGTTCAAACGCATAATACCATTTACTGGGACCCCATTATAAGCAGAAAACGTTCCCAGTACAATTATTTTCCCATCACTTTGAAGCTCGATATCCCAAACTGTACTATTTACACCTGTTCCGGCAACAAATCCCGGATCGGCAACATATTCTTGTCCTTTTACATCAAGAGCCAAACATAGGCTTAACACAAGAACTACAAATAAGTAATTGATTTTAAACATATTAATAAATTTTATGCACCCTGTATACCCAAAAGGTGCGTGAAACAATAAGATTGTGGTATGGGCATATCTATCCCCGCACTACAATCCGGTACAGGTATTTGCCGGATTGTAATGAGAGATTTATACCAATATTTATTTAACTGATTTCTTTTTGGTTTATATACTAATTTTTAAAGTAGCTTAATAGGTACATTCAAAAGCATAATTTCCTGAACCAACTTTAATAATAACATTGTTCCCTTCCTCCTTTATATTTTCTTGTGACAATGATTGCAACAGGGATTTTCCGCTTTCCTTAATTGCCGATACAGTTGTATTAGAAAGTATAATTGTTGCCATAGAATTTGCAGGAACAGTTGCTTCCAGCTTAAACAATCCATTCTCTATCTTCCATTTCGACCTTATTTTACCATATAGCGTTTCCAGCTCTGCATCGGCTTTTGTTAACGCTCCTCCCGGTTGTGGCGCAACGGTAAAATGTCTGTATCCTGAATTAGTATCATCAGGTTTTATACCGCTGATAGTTTTGTACATCCATTCGCCAATAGCTCCATAGGAATAATGGTTAAAAGAGTTCATGAACTTATTTTGGAAAGTTCCGTCTGCTTTTATACCGTCCCAACGCTCCCAAACTGTTGTTGCACCTCTTTTAACCTGAAATAACCATGAAGGATAAGTTTCCTGAAGCAACAATTTGTAAGCTATGTCATTATATCCAAAACGGGTCAGTACATGGCACAAATAAGGTGTTCCTACAAAACCTGTTGTTAAATGATAATTGTATTCCTTTATATTTTCAACTAACCTTTCTGCAGCCTGCTTTCTTAAATTTTCAGGCAGAATATCAAATTGCAGTGCCAATACATAAGCTGTCTGTGTTGATGAGACCAGTCTTCCGTTTGGAGTAAGGTATTCTTTTGCAAAGGCCTCTTTTATCAATGGCAAAAGCTTTTTGTACTTATTTGCATCCTCTGTTTTGCCCAATACTTCTGCGGCATTAATCATTAGCTGTGTCGAGTATACATAAAAAGCCTGTGCAATCAGATTCCGGTCTGTGATAGCTCCTTTACCGTACCTGTCATCTACAGGAGTATAGAACAGCCAATCGCCATAGCTTGATCCCACTGTTGAAAGATTATTTTTACTGGTGGTTTCTATAAAATTCACCCAGGCTTTCATACTGTCATATTGTTCTTCCAATAACCTCTTGTCTCCATACGCTACATAAAAATTCCATGGAATTATTGTTGCTGCATCTGCCCAGGCTGCCGTTCCCGAATAACGTTCTTCGCGGACATTCGGAATAACAACCGGCACATTCCCGTTCTTAAGCTGGTCTGCTTTTAGATCTTGCAGCCATTTGGTAAAAAATCCGGCAACATTCATGTTATAAGCGGCAGTATTGAAAAACACCTGAGCATCGCCAGTCCATCCCAAGCGCTCATCACGTTGCGGACAGTCTGTAGGCACATCCAGAAAATTGCCTTTCTGTCCCCATTGTATATTGTGCTGTAACTGATTTAACAGAGGGTTTGATGTACTAAATGTTCCTGTACTGCTCATATCAGAATATACAGCAAAAGCTTTCACATTTGTAGAGTCTAACTTTCCATTATAACCTTTTATCCTGATATAACGAAATCCCTGGAATGTAAAATGAGGTTCCCACGCTTCTATCCCTTCACCTTTGAAAAGGTATTTATTCTCTTGTTTAGCTCCTCTTAAATTATCTGTATAAAAATTCCCGGCTTTATCCAGCACTTCTGCATGATGCAATATAATGGAATCGCCGGCTTTACCTTGTAATTTAATCTGTACCCAACCTACCAGATTTTGTCCAAAATCTATTACCTGTTCGCCTTTGGGAGTAGTAATATATTTTACAGGCTTAAAAACCTCATGTTTTCTTACCGGCACATTATTACTTGCAACAAGCTTGCTTTTGTCTATATCTGCTTCCCGCACATTCTTCCATTTGCTATCATTATATCCTGGTTGCCAAACAGCTTTATTTTCCATTCGGGCATCGTAAGTCTCACCATTATAGATGTCAGAAAAACGGATTGGTCCATCGAACGAATATTTCCAGCTATTGTCTGATACTATTAGCTCTTTGCTCCCGTCTGCATATTCCAGTTCAAGCTGGTACAATAAAGCAAGTTCTTTTCCGTACAGATTGCGCTTATTGTTAAACTCCAGATAACCCCTATACCATCCATCTCCCAATGTCACCAACGTGGCATTATTACCTTCTTTTAATAAAGGGAGCACATCATAAACCTGATATTGCAAACGTTTATGATAACTTGTCCAGCCAGGAGTAAAATAATCGTTTCCTACTCGTTTTCCATTAATTCTGGCTTCATATAATCCATGAGAGGTTATATACAGCTTTGCCCTATGCAATTGCTTAACAGCTTTAAACTCTTTTCTGAACATTGGACTAGGCATTGGCTTTCCGTTAGTCTCTTCTGCCGTTTGTATCCACTTTGCATGCCATTCTTTGGCACTAAGCAATCCCATTTCCCAGTACTTCACCTCACTCCACGGCGAGATATTTCCTTTATTATCCCAAACACGTACCTGCCAATAATAGCGTTGACGAGATTTTAGCTCCGGCCCTCCATAATCAACCAGTACTGATTGGCCCGAGCTTATTTTTCCTGATGTCCATAATAAATTGTTCCCTTTAGCGATAGATTTCATATCTTCTGAAACCCTGAGCTCATAAGCTGTTTGCACAATATTCCTATTTTTAGAAAACAGTTTCCAGCTTAAACGGGGAATTTTAACATCTATTCCTTCCGGATTATTACGGTATTCGCAGGTCAATTCACTTACGGCAAGAGATTGAGCATTAACCGACGCCTGTAAAGCGCCCAAAAAGAACAGAAGTATTATATACCTGAACCTGTAACGGCAATCTTTCTTTATCTGCATTTTCTTATTCATCTTAAAAATCTTCATCACCATAAACATTAACTTCGGCAAGGCTTGTATAACCGGCTGTCTGGGGTGTCCATGTTGGCGTAAGTTTCAGCGCAACTATTTTTAAATATTTAACCCGGGGTTTTCCGCTTATATTAAATTTCTGCCCCACATTATCATATTCAGCAGTTTGTATCAAATGGAAAGTGTCTCCGCTTAACTGGGTAAAATCTGTTCCGTTGGTACTTCCCCAAACTTCAAAATCTCCAAATCCATTATGTGTACCTACTCTTTTGAAGAGATGCACTTTAGTTATATTGACTTCTTTTTTCATGTCAATTATAAACCAGTAAGGAAATCCTGGCGCACCGGCAGCGGCTGTTGTTGGTGTATGCCATATAGTGCTTATATTACCATCAACAAGGTTAGACGGAGGACTTTCAGGTCTGTATGAATTGGTAGTTACTGTCCATTCACTTTTATTGGATATCACCATATCTTCAACAACAAGACTAATGGTTCTTTGAATTTTTTGTCCGTCTTTTGAAATTTCTACTAAAAAATCCATTGGTCCTGAAGGGGCCCGGCTTATGGAAATATTATCATTTAATATGTCTGAACTTTTAGATAGCACTTTCTCCTGTCCGTAAACCAGATAAGTTATCTTCAAATCAATTCCGCTACCTGTCTGGTTTTGCCATGAGAATTTAATACCATCTGAATTGGATTCGGCAACAACAGTTTCAATTACATCTTCTATTGAATATACCTTTAAAGGTAGGACACTAAATTGTTTTTTTTCAGTTATCAGACCTGATTTTGTATCATTAACTATTATTTCAAAAACATATTCATGGTTTTCTAAACCTTCTATCAGCAGTTCATCGTTTTTTTCAGAAGATGTTTTATGCAACGTTGCTTCTGTATTATTATCGGTGTACTTAATAGTCACTTCCATCTCTCTTTTAGATGGATTGTACCAACTAATATTAGCAGCTCCGGCCCGTCCTTCTATAGACACAAATTCCAGAACTTTTTTATGGTAATTGCTTTGTGGTGTTCCTTCGGTTCCTTCTTCTACTTTACAAGATGCATACATCAATGTAAACACAGTGAACAGAACCCATATTTTTACTTTATGAAGTTTCATAGTCCATTTTTTTAATGTTCATTATTTTACCGCAGCTTTTTCCTGAGTATACAAGTTTCTCATTTCATTAAGCTTAGCTGCATACGAAGGGTTTAACGCAAGATTCGTTGTTTCTTTTGGGTCTTGCTGTGTGTTATACAGCTCTTCATAAGCGTACTCAGTATAAGTCATATACTTAAAATCTTTTGAGACAATACCTTCTACTTTTGGAAGCTGCGGAGCACTGAAAACCGTATGGCTATAGAAGAAATGCTGGCGGTCTGGCTGATTTCCTTTGGCTATTTCTATTAAATTTTCGCCTTGCATGGTCGATGGTACAGTTACTCCAGCCATATTCAAAACAGTAGGCGCAATATCAATATTAAGAGATGTCTGTGAAACCTTTCCTTTTTTCAGATCTGCAGAGCGTGGGTCATAAATAATCATTGGTACGCGTATAGACTCTTCAAAACCATACCATTTACCCATCATACCATGTTCTCCTAAAGAAAATCCGTGATCACTAGTATAGATAATGATGGTATTATCAGCTATTCCCAGATTTTTAAGCTTCTGAACAATTGATCCAACAGCTTCGTCTACACCTGTTAGCAAACGATAATAATTGCGGGTATTATTTTGAAGAAGCTCTGTAGTAGAAAAAAAGCCATACCATCTTTGTCTGGCTATATTCTGATCTGTCCTGAAAAAATCGGGAAAACTATTCCAATATTTAGGATCTGCTGTTTCAGGAACAGCTATGGCTGCACCAGAATAAGTATTTTTATAACGGTCTTGCACCAGATAAGTCGCAGGAGTTCCGTCTACTTCATGTGCGGCATTAAAGTTTACCGAAAGACAGAACTGTTCGCCACGATAGCGATCCAGAAATTCAAAGACTTTTTGTTGTACCAAATCCGTATTATGCACTCCGTTAGATTGCCACGGAAGATTTTCCTGCCAGTAATTGAAACTGCTTGCTGGTGGCGTATTGCCAACACCAAACATGCCTACCCAGCCAATTTTATATCCTGCATTTTTCAAAAGCAAGGGATAAGTCTGACTTAACGCCGATGAAGTAAAATTAGCGGCAAAACTGTTTATTTTATGTCTTTCCTGATACTGACCACTCAATATGCTTGCCCTGCTTACCGCACAAACGGCTGTAGTAACATAAGAATTGATAAAGGCAATACCATCATTCGCAAGCTTGTCCAGGTTAGGTGTCTGAACAACCGAATTTCCCATTATTCCAAGCGCTTCTGCCCTGTGGCTTTCCGCAACAATAACAATAATATTTGGCTTTTTGCTGTTATTATTCCCTGGATTAGTATTTGACTCTTCCTCTTTGCTTTTAGAACACTGCAAATGAGCTATTGCAAAAAAAGACAAACCAACTGTCAGAAAAATACTTCTTCTTAAATCTCTATACATATCTTCTATTTTTTAATGGTTACCAACCCGGATTTTGCCCATGCAAAGGCATATTGGTTATTTCATTTAAAGGAATAGGCAATATTTTGTATTTATTTGCCCATGCATATCTTTTCTCAGCTACAAACCTGCTGTAGCTAAATGTATTATCCACATTTTTAGTAACCAGCATACCCGTTACTGCTTTATCCGTCTTATCTAAGATATTCCATCTGCGTACATCAAAAAAGCGATGCTCTTCAAAACAAAGTTCTACTCTTCTTTCGTTCCTTATTCTTTCTCGAAGCAGTTCTCTGTTGCCAGTAAACTTGCTTTTTATATCAGGCATGCCTGCTCTTGCTCTTACTTTATTAAGAGCGCTCAATACCTCTGCAGTCGGTATGGCATTTACCTCATTTTCTGCCTCTGCATAGCTAAGGTAAAATTCAGCTAAACGGAAAATAGGCCAATAAGCCTGTCCTGATGGACTTGCCGCACTTAAAGTCCCGTTCCCTCTTGTTGGGTCCATAAATTTTCTGATATAATACCCTGTCCTTGTATATCTCCTGTTATTGGATACCTGATCTAATCCATTCTGATATATCTGAACATAATAATCATTAGCTCCTTTTTTGCCCCAATAAGCTCCGTTATAATACACAAATGCAGTTAGTCTTGGATCTCTGTTTGCATAAGGATTTTGTGGATTATAATCTGCAGCATCTGCATTAAGCACAGGTATTAACTTGTCTTCATCGGCATATCCCAGAACAGGAGGCTCACCAGATATTGTTTCAAAAGCATCCACCAATTCCTGTGACGGATTAGTGCCTGCTTTATGGTTTCCTGCGCTGGGAATACCGTGAACATAAGCAAAATGTCCCAAACTATTATGAGGATTGGGATGCTGCCAGATAACTTCTGCCATTTCTGATGTACCATTATCTTTTTGTCTGAATAATTCATAAGTATTGGAAACGGGAGAATTATCTGTATGATAATATAGCTTATATTCTCCGGTAGTTTCCGCCAAATCAATCACAGCTTTAGAGGCAATAGCAGCATCTCTCCATTTATTGATATCGTTTTCCGGATTATTTAAAGGACTCGCATTGTATAAAAGTACCCTGGCTTTAATAGCAAGCGCTATCATTTTTGTCATTCTGCCAACGCCCACTTCTGTTGCCGTACCGCTTTGATGGCGTCTTACAGGCAAATCGGGCAATACGTCATCACATTCTTTAACAATCCAGTTCGCACATTCTTCAAAAGTATTTCTTTTGAGAGTACCAAAATCAAAGCTTACAGGAAAGCTTTTTTCTGTAATAACTACGCCTCCGTAGTATTTTATCAATTCTGCATGAAAAAATGCCCTTAATAATCTGGCCTCTGCAATCCACATTTTTTTTTGTTCGCTTGTAATTGCATTGCTCCCTCCCAAATCATCAACTGGAGTAAAGTCTATGTTTTCCAAAAAAATATTCGCCTGGCGGATACCATTCCAATAAATATCCCATAGTCTGCTGCTAGCCCCTCCCCTTAAATTCTGTACTGCTATAGGATTATAATTTAATGATAACCTGCCTGCATTCCATCCCGGATCATTCTGCAAATCATTGTCGGCTGCTTCGTCACTATTCACTGCAAGCATTCTGTAAAATCCATAACCATCAAAATATGGAGGTATTGCGGCATATATCTCTGCCAAGAATCCCATAGCTAATGCAGGATCTTTATATGCCTGCTC
Organism: Pseudopedobacter beijingensis; assembly: GCF_042678145.1. Lineage (NCBI taxonomy): Bacteria > Pseudomonadati > Bacteroidota > Sphingobacteriia > Sphingobacteriales > Sphingobacteriaceae > Pseudopedobacter > Pseudopedobacter beijingensis. Next base: position 198,690 of record NZ_JBHUDG010000015.1, read on the forward strand.
CCGGGTTAATACGCCATCTGGAAGTTTATCTAATGGGTCTTTCTTACATCCCGAAATACCTAAGAACATCAGGCATAACATTAAATATTTTATGTTGATTTTCATGTTTCTTCTAATTAATCATGTATACAAACTCATCAAAAAGATGCTGTTAAACCAAAATTATAAACCTTAAAAAGCGGGTGAACTGTTCCATTCCCATTAGCAGTTTCAGGATCATAGTCCTTATTTTTCATCTTATCCCAGGTAAATAAGTTTAGCCCCGTAAAGAACAGTCTTACAGATTTTGCATTTATATGGTTTGTCCATCGGGCAGGAAGTGTATATCCTAATTCGAGTGTTTTCAGCCTGATAAAAGAAGCATTCTCTACAAAGAAACTATTGGCTATTTCATTAGAATTGCTATTTACTGTTAGCCGTGGATAGGTAATTTCTTCACCTGCCGCATATCGTTCAGGATTCCATCTGCCCAAATATCTACTTAAATTAAGATTGCTTGACGCGAACGCACCTTGCCCGCTTATATACAACGATTTCATGGCACTTCCCTGAAACAGGCCGGCCATATCAAAATTTTTATAGCTTAAAGAGAATGAAAATCCATAATTTAAAAGAGGTTCATTAGGATACCCTATTACTACCCTGTCTTTTTCATCTATTACTCCGTCACGATTCTTATCTACATATTTAAAATCTCCAAGTTGCGATATTGCACCCAAACCGCTTTGGTCTGCCCAGCTCTCTATTTCATCTAAAGTATTAAAGTATCCCGCAACTTCGTATCCCACCGGCTGGCCTATCATTAAGCCTGTGGTAGGGTATCTTAAAGACCATGTATCATCTCGCAAAGGTTCATCTTTGAAAATGATCTTATTATGAGCATAACCTGTGTTACCTCTTAACATCAGAGATAATCCATTTTTAAAAGCTTTGCTGTAGCCTAGCTCTACTTCATATCCTTTATTTTTTACTTCTCCAAAATTTAATGGCGGGAGTGCACTTAGATTTCCAAACATGGCAGGTACTGTACCTCGAGTTGTCAATATATCGCTTCTCTCTTCCTGAAAATACTCTGCTACTACCGAGAAATTTTTAAAAATAGTCGCATCTATACCTATATTAGCTTTTTTTGATGTTTCCCAGGTTATATCCGGATTACCAATAAAATTTTCTACTGTTCCACCACTCAGATTAGACCAGCCTATTGGAGTTCCGGTCATGTTTGCTCCAGTACGCTTCCCATAATTATCCTGGTATAAAAATCTTGCACTCGACATACGGTCATTACCCACTATCCCATAAGAAGCTCTTAATTTTAAGCTCTCTGCAAACGGAATTTTTTTCCCCCATTCTTCTTCAGTAATTACCCATCCGGCAGAAAAAGCAGGAAAAAAGCCATACCTGTTTCCTTTAGCAAACTGTTCAGAACCATTATAGCCCATATTTATTTCTGCCAAATAACGTCCTGCATAACCATACGTAAAACGGCTTGCAAAACTCCTATAATTGTAAGGCAATTCTGCATTTATATGTTTTTGTTCCTGCTGGTACAACAATAATCCGCCTACATCATGTATCCCGAATTTCCTGGCATAATTTGCTGAAAACTGCAAAGTTGAATTTGATAAAAAACCCGATGTAAGCTGTGCATTGGAAAGATTTGTATTGGTCCCCTGAAACAGCTGATACTCTACCTTATCACCTACAATAATGGCTTGATAACGTTCGAAATTACGTTCTCTACGCTGTATGTTGCTTGCTCTTGAGTCAAAAGCAAACAGCCCTTTTACCGATAGACCTGGAGTTACCGAAGTACTTAAATCCTGATTTAAAGAAAATGTTCCGGTTATATTGTTTCTTGTTTCAATAACATACCCACTCCTGTTTAATACACCATATACAGGCCAGTCTGATATTCCCTGCGGACTATTTTGTACTTCTCCATTTGGTGTTAGCGGATTAAACAAACCTGCAGGCTGTCTCAACACCGCATTGATAATATAAGCTGTAGCATCCTGTCCCGGCTGTCCATAAAGTCCGGCCGCCCTATTTTGTTTTTCTATATTTCCTGCCAACTGTAAGGATGCTGTTAAAGAATTATTTAAATTGGCATCAAAATTTGTACGGAAATTATATCTTTTTAAGGTGCTATTCGCTTCCCATTCTGTCTGGTCTGGCTTAAACATTCCATCTTGAAGGAGAGCTCCCGCATTGATAAAATATTTCACTTTAGGCATACCCCCGGATATATTCAGATTATATCTGTTCTGAGAAGAGAAAGGCTTGGTAATTTCTTTTAGCCAGTCAATATCCGGATATGCCTCTGGCCAGTCCTGATTTTTCCAATGAGCCAATTCATCATCGGTATACATTCGCGTGCTTCCGGCATTTATACGAGCTTCATTCATTAAAACCGCATAATCGTAAGCATTCAATCTCTCTGGAAACCTGGTATAATTCTGAAGTGATTGTTCGGCCGAAAAATTTATGCTCTGCTTATTGGCTTCTCCCCTTTTTGTAGTTACAATAATAACCCCATTCGCTCCTCTCACTCCGTATAAAGCAGTTGAAGAAGCATCCTTAAGTATACTTATACTCTCTATTTCATTAGGGTCTAAAGAATTTAAGAAATCTGCTCTTTCTACACCATCAACCACTACTAAGGGATCTGAGGTATTAAAAGTTCCTCGCCCTCTGATTCTCAGCATATTGTCTTCTCTTCCCGGTTCTCCAGAACGTTGGATTGCTGTCAGTCCGGGCAAACGTCCTGCTAATGCAACGCTTAAGCTTGCTGCTGGACTCTGTTTGATTTCTGCACTTTTTATAGTAGAAATAGCAGCTACATTACTGGCTTTCGACTGTTGGCGTCCATAAGCTGTTACTACAACTTCATTTAAAGCCTGTGGAGATTCACTTAAAACAACATCAATCGCTTTCTGATTATTATATACTATATCTTGTGTAACAAATCCCAAATAAGAAAAAACAAGAGTACTGCCTGTACTGACAGCTAAAGTAAAGTTTCCGTTAGCATCGGTCTGTGTCCCTTTACTCTCGCCTTTTACAGCGACACTTACACCTGCCAGTGGATTTCCGTCTTTATCTACAACTTTACCGCTTAGAGGAGGACTAACCTGATATACGTTTTTTTCCTTTTCTTTTGGAAGAACCACTACCGTTTTACTTTCTATAGAATAGCTAAAAGGCTGGTTTTCGAAACTTTGGTCAAGAACTTCTTTTAATGGCCTGTTTTTAACATCTATGCTAATGCTTTTTCCTTTAATCAATAAATCGTGTTTATACACAAAGTCATAGCCACTTTGCTTTTTAATTTCTTTAAACAGCTCGGTGAGGCTTATATTTTTCTTGGTTAAAGTGATGTTTTGCGCATTGGAAGCAAAAGATAGCTGCAAAAACGCAATTACTATAAAAGCACAAGTTAATTTAACCCGCATAAGTAATCTCTTTAAGTTTTGAGAAGGATATGCTATCCTGGATTTAAACAGTTGGCTTATGAGCAAAGCTGTATGCCAACCACCATTTTTTGCATAATTTTTATACATTTGTTTAGGTTTCTTTTTTAATACTTATTGTTTCGACGCATTATGTATTTCTGTAGGGAACCAAAATCTAATCGGGGACGCGCCAACGTTCCCGTTTTCTTTTTCGGTTACCCGGCACTCATATTTTTACAGCATAACCAAAACCCTCCTTCCTTCCAGCTTAAAGTTTACGCCTTGTGTCATCGAAAGTACTTTTAGCACTTCCTGAATATCTTTGGATCTTGAAATAGAACCGCCAAATTTTATATCGCCAACATCACCTTGATAGACTACTTCTACATTGTACCAGCGACTGATTTGGCGCATGATGTTTTTCAGCTCCGCGCCTTCAAAAGCGAAGTCGCCTCTGTACCATGCCACCGCCTGTTCTGTATCTACTTTTTGAATGCTTATCTGCTGTCCTTTAATAGCTGACTGTTCTCCCGGACGAAGTATTTCTGTCTCATTAGCCAATGATACTTTTACACTACCTTCTAAAAGTGTTGTTCTTACCGCTGGCTCATCTTTGTAAGTATTTACATTAAACTTTGTACCCAGCACTTCTATGGTCTGATTCTCCGACACCACCTTAAAAGGCTTTGTTTTATCAGATTTTACTTCAAAATAACCCTCGCCAGTTAAAGTAACCCTTCTTTCATTTGAGCTAAACTTAACCGGATATTGAAGAGATGAAGAAGAGTTCAGCCAAACTTTAGTTCCATCTGGCAACAGAACCTGATATTGCCCCCCTACCGGAGTTTCAATCGTATTATTTCCTATAGTTTCCTGAGCTGCAGAAGCAACGGCATCTGTAATTTCATAAACCAGTTCTCCATTAGATTTTTTAATGACTTTTATTCCTTCCTGGGTTATGGTCATTCCACTGTCCAAATCGGTAAGGTTTATTTTTTTCCCATCGGCAAGAGTTAGATATGCTTTGTTGCCTCCCGGTATTATAGCAGCATAATTTTCAATTGCTGTATTATTTTTCAGCTGCACTTCACTATTGAAGAAATAATAGGCAAATCCCATGATTACGATAACAGACGCTGCAGCTACTATTCTGGAGTATCTTATACCTTTATTCTGTCCAATTGGTCGCTCTTTAACTATGTTTTGCCAGATATTATCCTTCGCTGCAAGCATTTCAGTATCTGTTATATCTGCTGATTGAGATTTATCCACCATATCCAGATACCAGGATTCTACCCATTCCCTCTCTTCCCTGGAACAGCTTCCTTCGTTATATCTTTTTAGGATTTCCCTTATTTGTTTTTCATCCATAAACACATAATTTGTGATCTTATATTGCTTATGACAATTTGATAGAGCGGTGGTAGTAGATTTATTTTATTTTTTTATAAGAAATAGAAAATGAGATTGCTTCTTGTTGTCTTTTTTTAATAAAAAACCCTGAATTGCTACTAAAGCAATTTCAACAAGATGGAAAGTATCAGAAATCCTCCTAATTTAAGACGCAATATCTTAATAGCATTACTCATTTGTTTTTTTACAGTCTTATCAGACAAATTCAATTCTTCTGCTATTTGCTTATGAGACATATTTTGAATTCTGCTCATTTCAAAAACCTGACGCATTTTTGAGGGTAAGGCAGCAACTTCCTTTTCTATTTTTTCCTTAAGCAATCCCTCTCTTAGTCTATAGTCGGTAATTGCTTCTGAGCTGGCTACAAAGTTTGCCAAAGATTCAATATAATTGTTCTTCACTTTATCGCGCTGAATCAGATTCAGGACTTTATTTCTTACAGCGGTATACAAGTAAGAGCTTATCGAAAACTGAAGGTCTATAGCTTTTATTTTATCCCATAAACTCACAAAGACTTCCTGAACAACATCCTGAGCCAAGTCCTGATCCTTTATCAGCCGATATGCATGTTTATATAGCAATGCCCAGTATCTATCGTAAATTTCGGCAAAAGCATTTCTATTCCCGTTCTTCAACAGGTCAAATAATTCTTTATCACTATAGCTACTGTAAGTATTCAAGATAATGGTGTTTATATCGGCTTGTAATAATATGTCTAAATTAATTATTGATATTTATTAAAACAAATATCAATAAAATGTTATAAACCAAACCTCGTCAAACTTAGATATTCCCTATATTGAGTATATTAAATTTATGTTATTTAATAAAATCTGATGGTTATTACTAGTAAAGATTTGGATAACACAAAATCCCCCCCTATTGGATAAGGGGATTCTTAGAAGAACTATTTCTTATCTAAAGTATGCGACATCTATATGCTGTTAATTAGGAGAACAAAGTTATGGATTACTAAATTTCCGAAATATTAACCAATTATCAAGAGTTTTTAAAGGAATAGTATTAAGAGCCTGTTTAAAAGTCGCAATAAAAAGAGGGTTAAAAGAATTGAATATTTACAACTCGTTTTAACCCTCTGCTATTTGCAATGAATAAAATACAGATTATTTATTCAAAAACTTTTTCATTTTAGTCACCTTAAACGGCTTTTTAACTGCAAAATGAGCTGCATTTTGAGCCACTGCAGCCTCTCTATCCGATACTTTTTCAGGCTTAAAAGAGTTACCAATAACACTTTTTCCAAAAATGGTTTCATACCAAGTACAAGAAGCTGTATACCTACCCACATTTAAATCAAGATGGTATCCATCACGACACATGTTATCTCCAATAAAAGATGTTCTGGCATTTTGTATGGCAGTACCAGCAGGAACAAGAATATTGAAAGGAACTAATTTCATAGCCTTTTTACTGGCATCAATAATCCCATTGTACATAGTCATCTGATCTTTATTGTAGTTAGCAAACCCTTTGTGCGTAGAGTTTTGAGCATAAGCCCAGGTTTGATGAAGAACATATTTGACGTTAGGATTTGTAGCCCGTTCTTTTACATACTTAAACAATAAGGGTAATGGCTCAACGTAAGTATCTGCCTGTCCCGATTTAGGGCTTGCTTGCTGAAAGCTAATATAATCCCAATCTTCATCAGCCAGTGCTTTAGAAATAGAAGTTTTTGGAAAGCGTTCTTTTTTACCATCTACATCTACTTTACGATATTCATAGGCCGATTTATCCGTACTCGCATTTTTCCAATGCAAATCCAAAGGCGCGCCACCAATATATAAATTACCAATAATAACCTTTATCCCGCCTGCCTTTGCCAGTCCATATAAATAATGTTCAATAGCGTCTTCCGAGAAGCTATTACCTATGGCTAAAATCTTAATTACCTTGTCTTGTAATTGTTTTGACTCTGCTTTATCCTTGGCTACTGAAATGTTCCCCAATAACAATACCACGGACAGAGATAAAAACAGTCTCCTGCTAATTTTCTTAAAAGTCATCTTCATTAGAATTTTTATTTGTTTAATTTAGATTTTGACCAACAATAGTACAAATACTTTCTTAACTTACCCTAAGTAAATTATACATTAGGGTTTATTTCCCCTATGAAATTACTTTTTAATCACTTCCGATATCGCCTTACCAATACTTCCATTAGGTGCTTGTATATGTAGTAAAGCCGCTATTGTAGGCGCTATATCGCACATAGAATAAGTATCTACTGATTTCCCCTGATTAATGCCCCATCCCATAAATACGAGTGGAATATGGGTATCAAAAGGATTCCACAAACTATGAGTTGCCCCTTTTGCACCTCCTAAAGTCCACCCCGGTTCCGGAATAAATGCAATTTCACCTGTCCGTTTTGCATTGTACCCATTAATCATCTTTTCTTTAATGAGTTGCGGAATCGACGCCATCCCAATATTCTCCATATCTGCTGCAAACTGTATACCCGGTTGTTTCATTAGCAAACTTACCACATCTCTTTTCAGCTTCTCATAATCGACTCCTTTTTCTGCCGCTTGTTTAGCATTCAAAGAAAGATATATGCCTGTATTTCCCGTTACTATTTTTTTTAGACCATAACGCTCCTCTACCATTTTATTAACAGCAGCCATAGCATTTTTCTTTAAGCCCAGCATTCCCGTCGGAATATTATGTTCTTCTAAAAACATGGGATTATGCGCACCTCCATGGTCAGCAGTTAAAAACACGGTATAATTCCCTTTACCTACTTTAGCATCAAGGTATTTAAAAAAAGAAGAAAGATCTTTATCCAATCTCAAAAGCCCATCTTCTGCTTCAACTGAATTTGCAGAATACATGTGTCCAATATAATCTGTAGAAGCACAATTAATGGTCAGAAAGTTAGTTACTGGCCCATTTGCCAAATCATACCCCTCTACAGTCGCCTTAGCAAACTCAAGAGTCAGTGTGTTTCCGAAAGGCGTTTTTCTTATATTTTCTGTATTGATCTCAAAATACTTTTTAATATCATGAGGAAAAACCGGTTTCTTCTCCCCTGCAAAAAGTCCTTCCCATGGCACATTATCAGGCGTACTTTGCACATAAGTTTCCATAGGATATAAAGTATGCCAACCATCTTTCACCAAATTGCGACCTAACTTCTTACTATTAAACACATTTACCCAATCAGGTAAATCTTTCATATAATAAGTACTGGTGATAAAATTATCACTTTCATTATCCAACCAAAAGGCTGCTGTTGGTGTATGGCCTGCAGGCATAATTGCTGCTCTATCTTTTAATGAAACACCAACAATTTTAGAGCGAAAATTAGTAGCCAAAGCCAGTTCATCGGTAACAGTAGAAGCTAACAGATTTCTGGGTGACATTTTTCCTGCAGCAGATTTACTTCCTACGGTTTGTTCCACAGTATCTTCGGCGCAATACCATTTTCTACCAGTAAGCTGATCTGTAAAATTGTTTGAAGTAATTCCGTGAATGGCAGGTACCGAGCCTGTATAAATAGTAGAATGCCCTATAGCTGTTACTGCCGGTAAATGGGTAATATAAGTATTTTCGCAGCTAAACCCCTCGTTAAGCAATCTCTTAAAACCTCCGTCCTGATAACGATCATAATACCTGTACAAATAATCCCAACGCATCTGATCTACAACTATACCTACCACTAAACGAGGTCTGGCTAAAGTTTTTTCCTTCTTTTGAGCGAAAGAGGATTGAGAGACTATTAAAAATAAGAATAATAAAGAACGAAGTGTTTTTAATTTTTTTAGTTTATTCATCTGTTATTTTTAAGGATAGGTTTAAGCGCGCCGGTAAAAGTAGTATTTATAGACTAAAATTTAAAAGATAATTTCAATTCGGCTCACTCTATTTATTTGATAAACAATACAGTCTCTACCATACGTTGTCCATAATGATCAAATTTTTTATTATCCGTTGGATAATTAACAATGCCATTATGGGGCTCACCTTTCACCCACATCATAGTAGAACCACCACCATCAATATTCATTGCCGATCGCGGATTAAAATACCTACTCAAAAATGCAGTAAGCTCTTTGGCAGACATTCCCAAGGCCTTTTTATTTCTACCATCCACCGTAACCAACAATAAATTTCCTTCCCGGCTAACAGCTATTGCGGTACGCGGGTGCCTGATGCCCTGGTGCTTCAGATAATGCTCGTAATGCAATTTTTTAAGATTTACACCTGCAGTATCAGCAAAAGTTAAACCCACAGGTTTAAAATTATCGATCAGCATAGGAGCTCCTGTCATAATGTTTTCCGATTTTATCTTTCCAAAATCTTCAGACGAAAAATGAATAGCAAAATCAGTCCCCTCATTATTAAAAGTAAACATCCCCTGATGTTTCCACCAATAAATACTGCTTTTAGGAACTTTTACATTTTGTATATCTATACCTTTCAACCGAAGGTGCATATAATCTGCAGAATCTTTTTTTTCGATAAAATAAGTAGCATTAATTCCTGCCAGAGCTCCAGAAATTCTACTCGCAAAAACAGATAAAGAATCCTTCTCTTTTTTATAATCCAACAGCATTTTACCCATTTTTAGTTTAGGATTAAAGCTGATGACATTTACATTCTGATTGGCAAATTCGCCATCGGTAACAGCATTAAACTTGTACCAGATAACATCTTTTCTAAGGGTATCTGTAGTCCACCCGGTTTTATCTTTTAACTCGGTAACCGATTGGAGCTTTTTGCTTTTTTGACTCACACATGCCGAAAACGCAAACGTAACGGCTAACAAATAACTGGTCTTTAACATTTATTTTTGTTTTATTGATATACACTACTTACTACCCTTTGCGGTAAACAGATCTATTATCCTGAGCACCTCTATACCGTATTCCGCTCCACAAGGATTAGGTCCTTTATTTAAAAAATATGCCACCACTCGTTCTATCATGGGTTGTTGTACATGTTGCGGATGTGCTATTTCTATTATTCTATCTTCATGTATAGAGTCTATTTTTATACTTGTACCCCCAAAGAAGTTAAAATTTATTTTCCCCTCCGTTCCTATAATCTCACAGGTATCTATATTTTCGGGCAGCAGATTATTAAAGCTCCATATTCCATTAAACATTATATTGTTCTCAAATAGCAATTGACCACAGATAAGGTCATCTGTACCGGATTCTTTTTTCTTACTTGTTGCCAAACCAACGGCAGCTTTTACATCTCCAAAGAGATAAATCATAAAATCTAGTTGATGAGGTGCCAGATCATGAAAAAGACCGCCACCGGATATTTCCGGATTTGTTCTCCAATTTTCTGTAGTTTGTGCGATAATAGTATGATTTCCCCCTTGTATAACCTGCAAATTAATCAGGTTTACTTTTCCGATAGCACCATTATTTATCAGTGTTCTAACCTTCTCAAAGTAAGGCATTGCCCGTCTATAATGTGCAATCACCAATTTATTTCCTGTCTCATCCGCTACAGCGTTCATATTTGCACAACCAGCAACAGAAAGCGCCATCGGCTTTTCAACATATACATCCTTTCCTGCCCGCAGCGCTCTAATAGTTAACTTCTCGTGGCTTGAAGGGGGCGTCGCTATGTATATGGCATTTATCTCGGGATCATTTATCAACTGATCGGCATCAGCATACCATTTTCCCACCTGATGTCTTTGAGCATAATCTGCAGCTTTTTCAGCATTGCGCCTCATAACTGCAAGCAGAGAAGAATGAGCAACTTTTTTAAAGGCAGGACCACTTTTCACCTCAGTAACATCACCACACCCTATAATCCCCCATTTTATTGTGTTTTTTTCCATATATCATTGCGTTAACGAGTTCAAGGTAATATTTTAAGATTCATGGTTTATTAAATACTGTCTATTTCAGAAACAATTTTAAAGCTTGTGTCAACTAAAATAAGCGTAGCCACTGCCCCTTTATTAATAAAGACAAAAAATAACCAAGATAGGGTATTAAAAACCCAAACAAAACCACAAACAACTCATAAACAAGCAAATAACTACTAAAATTCCTTACTATCATTATATACTATCCTCATTAAAAATCAAAAGAAAAGCTTTTTTGGAATAATAGTTGCCTATTTAGTTTTATATCAAACAAATATTTATGAAAAATTTAATGAAAATTTCAGCAGCACTATTATTAATTTCGGTAATATTTGCTGCGTGTAGTAAAAAAGACGACCCTGCTGATAAAGATTTATTTGTAGGGACTTACAAAGGTACTGTTGACTACAAAGCGGAAGGTGTAAGTAAACATAGCGATGATGGACATGTACGGGTAGTAAAAACAGGAAACAATTATTATTTTGTTTTTTCTGACGATATACCTAATCTTACAGGTGTAGAATTTGAAAAAGGAGAGAACTCTGTTATTTCTATAGGTAGCGACGAAGCGAAGTACATAAAAGTAACTGCAAATAGCTTAAAAATTGCCTATACCAAAGATGGGGCTATATGGACCGCTGATTGTACCAGATAGCATTTGTTAAATGTTTATAAATGTATAATAGGTGCTATTTTCTGTTTTTGTCTACAACAATTATAGAGAATAGCACCTTATCATTTATTTCGTCTACACATCCATTTAAACAGCAAATTCCCTGCTTATCTGATATTTTTATCCTTGTATTTTTCACCAATAAATTAAGTACTGTTTTACTTGGCTCTCTTTCAACTACTATCTCTTGGCTCCCTCATTTTAATCAATAGAAAAACAATTAAAAATCACCCAATTGCTGATGGTACTTGCCTCTATCAAATAAACTTGGAATAGCTACTTAACAGGGACAAACTCACTTATTATATCTGTTAGATTCGTATTAAATCCCTTTATAATCTTTATAAAATTCCTGTTTATAAAAACTCTATATTTTAATACTTAGAAGTTATTCTAATCCTTAGAAAAGGATAATTCGTTCTGAAAATATTTACTGTACTTTCTACGATCAAATTTATAAAGTTTGGCGGCTCTATAAGACACGCCTTTTTGCTTCTCATCCAATTCTTTTAAGATACCGTATGCCAATATTTTCTTTCTAAAATTACGTTTATCCAGCTTCTTATTCAGGATTACTTCGTACAAGTTTTGTAACTGAGTAAGTGTAAATTTCTCCGGTAAAAGTTCGAAAGCTAAAGGTTGGTAACTGATCTTATTTTTTATCTTTTCAAAGCCTTTCTCAAAAATTTTCTGGTGGTCAAATGCAAGTTCCGGAATCTCTTTAATAGACACCCATGATGCCTTCTTTGCTGAGTTGGTTATGGGTTGTAATTCCTTATTTCCCTGTAACCTGATCATCGCAAAATAAGCCACCGTAATGATACGCCCCTGAGGGTGTCTTCCCAGTTCTCCAAACGTATAAAACTGCTCCATATAAATTCCCTTCAACCCTGTTAATTCGTACAAAATACGTTCAGCAGCGGCATCTATACTTTCGTCTTTATTGACTAAATGACCGGGCAATGCAAACCAGTCTTTGTAGGGTTCTTCATTCTTTTCTATCAAAAGAATTTTTAGCTCTCCCTCATCAAATCCAAAGATGACACAGTCGACTGAAAAAATCGAGTTCAGATAAATCGGTAAATAAGTCAAAACGATAAATTATAAGTTCATTAATCAACCACAACGGCAAAGTTTAAAAAAAATTTCGAAAAAATAGCACTTAGTGTAAAAAATACACGTATATTAGTACTCCCAAATTACATGATTATTTCTCAATTTAATGTCTAAAATAAAAAAAATAGCAGTATTCACTTCAGGAGGCGACGCACCGGGCATGAACGCCTGCATTAGGGCAGTTGTAAGAACAGGAATTTATTATGGTTGTGAGGTGATAGGTATCAAACAGGGATACCAGGGTATGATAGATAAAAATTTCTTCCCTATGAATCGCCATTCTGTAAGCAACATCATGCAACTTGGCGGCACTATATTAAAAACAGCGCGCTGTTTGGAATTTAAGACCGAAGAAGGGCAACAAAAAGCTTATGACAATTTAAAAGAAGCCGGTATAGATGCTTTGGTAGCTATTGGTGGTGATGGAACTTTTACCGGAGCGGAAAGACTTTCCAGAAACTTTAACATTCCTGTAATGTGTGTACCGGGTACAATTGACAACGACCTTTACGGAACGGATTTTACTTTAGGTTTTGATACGGCGACTAATACGGTTATAGATGCCATAGACAAGATAAGGGACACTGCTGAATCTCATGACAGATTGTTCTTTATTGAAGTTATGGGACGGGATGCCGGATGTATTGCTCTACGCGCAGGAATTGCCGGAGGTGCAGAAGCCATTATGCTTCCTGAAAAGGAAACCGCTATTGATGATTTGATAAATACCCTGGAAGCAGGTGCTAAAAACGACAAATCTTCAAGTATTGTAATTATTGCCGAAGGTGATAAAAATGGCGGAGCATATAATGTCGCTCAAAAAGTAAAAGAAAAAATTGACTACTTCGATACAAAAGTTACTATCTTAGGCCACTTACAAAGAGGAGGAAGCCCTAGTAGTTTTGACAGGATATTAGGTAGTAGAATGGGCTTCGCTGCTGTAAAGGCTATCCTTAGAGGCGAAACCAGACAAATGGTTGGCTTAAGAGGGAACAATATCAGCTTTACAGATCTGGAACAATCTATTTCGGGACATGAGTTTAAACTGGAAGAAGATTTGATGGAAATGTCAACCATATTAGCATAAATGATAGCTGTCATCTATAGTGGATCTAGGTTTGCCAATTGGAAAATTGCAGATAAGGATCAGGAATTATTTGAAGTACGTACGCAGGGAATAAACCCTTTCTTTAATGATGAAAAGTATATTCTTAATTTATTGAACAAGAATATTAAATTTGTGCACCACGCCGAGAAAATCAAGAAGATCTATTTTTTTGGCGCAGGGGCAACATCCGCAGAAAGGAATGAGATTATCCAGAATGCGTTTTCTCAATTTTTCAGGTTCAGCAAAGTATTCGTATACCACGATCTTGATGCTGCAGCCAGAGCCACTTGTAATGATGAACCCGGCATTGTGTGCATTATGGGAAGCGGCTCTAATGCAGCTTACTTTGATGGAAAAAAAATCACAGAGAACAACTATGGATTAGGCTACGCTATTGCTGATGAGGGTTCTGCAAATTGGTTAGGAAAAATGCTGCTTAAACAGTATCTGACAAATAGTCTTCCTGCTGATTTCAGAAAAATATTCAACAAAAAATATGATTTAGACAAAAGACAGGTGCTTGATAAAGTATATAAACAGGCTCACCCTAATCTTTTTCTAAGTTCTTTTGTAGATTTGTTACTGGAAAACAAAGAACACTCGTTCGTAAAAGACTTTGTAAAAAGTGGTTTTTCTTTGTTTATGGATAGTTATCTTATTCCTTTACTGGATAAATACGGCCATAACCAACCGGTTAATTTCGTAGGTACGGTTTCGGCAAATTTTGACAGTTATTTATTAGAGGTGGCTAAAAAAAAGGATATAGAGGTAACCCAGATTATTAAAGAGCCTCTACATAATTTATTGAATTATTACGCAAATAAAAATTAAAACAAAAATGAAAATTGGAATTAACGGATTCGGTAGAATAGGAAGATTAGCTTTTAGAGCTGCAATAAATAGAAGTGACATCCAAATTGTAGGTATTAATGACCTTATCGATGTTGACTATATGGCTTATATGCTAAAATACGATTCTACTCACGGTAGATTTGACGGTACAGTTGAAGTAAAAAACGGCAATTTAGTTGTTAACGGTCAAACTATCAGAGTTACTGCAGAAAAAGATCCTGCAAACTTAAAATGGAATGAAGTAGGTGCAGAATACATCATTGAATCAACTGGTTTCTTCTTAACTCAGGAAACAGCACAAAAACATATCGAGGCTGGCGCTAAAAAAGTAGTAATGTCTGCTCCTGCTAAGGATGACACTCCTACTTTTGTTATGGGGGTTAACCATAAAAGCTTAAAAGCAGATCAGAACATCGTTTCTAATGCTTCTTGTACTACAAACTGTTTAGCTCCTATTGCTAAAGTATTAAATGATAAATTTGGTATTGTTGAAGGTTTAATGACTACTGTGCATGCTGTTACAGCTACTCAAAAAACTGTTGATGGTCCGTCTGTAAAAGACTGGAGAGGTGGACGTGGTGCTTACCAAAACATCATCCCTTCTTCTACTGGTGCAGCCAAAGCTGTAGGTTTAGTATTACCTGAATTAAAAGGTAAATTAACTGGTATGTCTTTACGTGTACCTACTGCAGACGTTTCTGTTGTTGACTTAACTGTACGTTTAAACAAAGGTGCATCTTACGAAGACATCAAAACAGCTATGAAAGAAGCTTCTGAAGGTGAATTGAAAGGCATTTTAGGATATACTGAGGATGAAGTAGTTTCTACAGATTTCTTAGGTGATGCCAGAACTTCTATCTTTGATGCAAAAGCTGGTATTTCTTTGAACGACAACTTCGTAAAAGTAGTATCTTGGTACGATAATGAGTGGGGTTACTCAAACAAAATCGTTGATTTGGTACAACACATGGCTACATTATAATCATCTATTGATGGATATCAATCATAAAAGGCAATCATCCAAAAGATGGTTGCTTTTTTTATGGAAACAACATTTATCATACTATGCAAGCAAAACATCATCCCCAGCCTAATCAAACAGCTGTAAGAACCGCATTATGGCGAGCCCTGCATTTGCAGGCAGACCCACTTCCACATATTCTGGAAGATGCGATAGGGATAAAATTGGTATCTCCTGAAAAAGATTGGGAAAAACAACCAGATATGGATCCTGATTTTACCAGAAGGGTGCGCTTAGCTATTGTAACCAGAGCAAGGTTTATGGATGATCTTGCTACAACTCACTTTAGAGCGGGAATTAACCAATATATTATTTTAGGCTCAGGACTAGATACTTTTGCCCAAAGACGATCACAGCAGCTAGATGGATTGCAGATATTTGAAATTGACCACCCGGACACCTTAACCTGGAAAGAGCAAAGATTAAAAGAGCTCGGCTATACTATACCACCATCTTTACATTTTGTTCCAGTAAATTTTGAAGAGCAAAAATCGTGGCTAAAGGCCTTAGAAAAATCGGGATTTGACAGCACCCAACCTGCTTTTATTGCCTGTACAGGTGTAAGTATGTACCTTACCCAAGAAGCTATTCTAGATACTTTAAAGCAAATATCCCGCTTAGCTTCAGGATCTAAATTGGTCATGACTTTTATGCTGCCCTTTAATCTTATTTCAAAAACAGATCAGCCATTGCAACAAATATCCATAGATGGGGCAAAAAAATCAGGTACTCCATTTATTAGTTTTTTTAGCCCCGAGGAAGCTATTGATCTAGCTAATAGCTGCCATCTAAAAGAAATACAGATTGCTACTTACGAAGATCTCGAAAATATTTATTTTATTGACAGAAGTGATAATTTAAGTCCTGCTGATGGAGAAATATTCCTGATGGCAGATATTGGATAATCCTAAAAAAACATAAATAATTAACGGGACTTACCTAATCATTCTATTTATTTATCACTTTCAGTAACCTAATATTTTAGAATTCTATAATTTATAAAGGATTTTTCAAAGCTCAGACACAATAGTTTCCGCATATTTAAGCTATTTAGAGGGGTTCTGCGTAAGAAATAAAAAGATTTTAAAGCTATTTTACTTTTTCAGTAAATTTTTCCAAAACAAAAACTACTTTTGCCATCTGAATTTTAAATATAAAATACACTCATTTTTGACTGATTTTACCTTGGTAAATTAAACAGAAACGAGAGCATAGTGGTCAAGTTTTTTATAACTTACTAATTATATGCCTTTTAGCTTTCCTAAAAAGGAAGCTAAACAAAGTAAAAAAACAATAAAACATCATTTTTATTGTTAATTTTACCAAAGTATAGCAGATATATTAAAAATTCGATATATATTCGAGGGAGCTAATTTTAATTTTTCAAAAACGAAATAGCAAAAATTAAAAGAGAGATTTCTTGGAATCGCCTTTTAATAGAGATATAAAAAACATTATAATGAACTTTCAAAAGATGTTAAAAACAGAAGTTGCAATTACTCTTGTAAAAGAGACGTTAAGAAACCAACTTATTAGTCAGCTCAACCTCATACCTGTATCTTCTCCTATTGCTGTATTAGACGGCACAGGTATTAATGACGACTTAAATGGTATCGAACGCCCGGTTGCATTTCCTGTAAAAGCATTGGGAGAGCAAAGAGCAGTTGTAGTACATTCTTTGGCTAAATGGAAGAGATTGAGACTAAAACAGCTTGAAATTGACCTAAACTCTGGGATATTGACGGACATGAGAGCCTTACGTCCTGACGAAGACTATACTCATATCCATTCTATATATGTAGATCAGTGGGATTGGGAAAAAAGAATTGATCCTTCTCAAAGAAACCTGGAATACTTAAAGCAAACTGTTTCTAAGATATACGACGCTTTAAAATACACCGAGAAATTTGTTGAGCAAACTTATCCGGAAGTAAAGGCGATATTACCTGAAAACATCAAATTTATTTCTTCTCAGGAGTTATTGGATAAATATCCTGATTTGACGCCGAAAGAACGCGAGAATGCCATAGCTAAAGAATATGGAGCTGTATTCTTATATGGTATTGGCGGAAAATTAAGCAATGGCGAACCTCATGACGGAAGGGCCCCTGATTATGATGACTGGAGCACACTTAACGAAGAAGGTTCTTACGGATTAAACGGAGATATTTTGGTATGGCACCCTATCTTGAAATGTGCTTTCGAACTTTCTTCCATGGGAATAAGAGTTGATAGAGCGGCACTAGCCAAACAATTAGAACTAAGAGACAGTACTGAAAGGGCTCAACTGTCTTTTCACAAAATGTTACTTGACGGACAACTTCCTGAATGTATTGGAGGCGGAATAGGTCAGTCTCGCGTCTGCATGTTTATGCTTAAAAAAGCACATATTGGCGAAGTACAGGTTAGTATCTGGGCCGAAGAAGAGATTGAAAGACTAGCATCTCAGGGAATAGAATTACTATAATATCCTGAATATAAAATAAACTTTACTGCAAAGGCTGTAAAAGTAAGGGTTTCTTTATTTTTTACAGCCTTTGTTCTTTTAAGCGTTTAACCTGTATCTTTTACCGGGCAAACTTATTAAAACACCATTCATTTCTAAATTGAGCAGGGTAAAGGCTACTTTACTTTGCGATAGGTTTAATGAAAACTGAATCTCATCTATACCCATTTGATCATTTTCCATAATCAGCGCTACTATTTTTTGTTCGTCCGCAGTTAGGTTAAGAGGCATCTTCAATTGATTATTGGCTACTGTTTTCTTATCTACCTCAAACCATCCCATAATATATTCTATATCTTCTGGTCTGGTTAAAACACTTGCCCTATTGGTTTTAATCAGAAAATTACATCCTTCGGAAAACTCATCATCTACTCTTCCAGGTACCGCAAATACATCTTTATTATAGGTATTTGCTATTTCAGCGGTAATTAATGCTCCGCCTGTTCTGGTTGCTTCTACCACAATTACAGCATCAGCCATACCTGCTATTATTCTATTTCGCTTTGGAAAATTTGCTCTTTCCGGATTAGATGCAGATGGGAATTCTGTCAACAAACCTCCCTGTTCTAGCATTTTTTCTGCAGTTTTCCTGTGCAGTGCAGGATAAATTCTATCTAAACCATGCCCTAAAATACCTATTGTAGGTAATCCATGAGCTAAAGCCGCTTTATGCGACGCAATATCTATCCCGTAAGCCAATCCACTTACCACCAGCATATCGTGAGATTTCAATCCTTCAATTAGTGTATCACAAAACTGTATACCATAAGGGGTTGCATTTCTGGTTCCTACTACGGCAAGCACTTTTTTCTTATTTAGGTCTGCATTCCCTTTATAATATAACATAAATGGGGCATCGTCACAATTTAACAAACGTTTTGGATAGTCTTTATGACCTATAAATAAGGGTTGTATTTTATAGCGTTCGATAAATTTAAGCTCTTCTTCTGCTCTATCAAAAGCTTGATGATCTAGTATTGACCGGGCTGTTTTTTCTCCAATTCCCGGAATTTTCATCAGGGAGTGTTTATTGGCTTTAAAAATCTCTTCTGCACTACCAAAATGGGACAGAAGTGATCGGATGGTCACATCTCCTATACCCTTTATAAAAGTCAGGGCTATTTCGTACAGCATCATATTGGTTTATAATTGGTTGCATTATCTTATGAAGCTATTGCGCCGGAATGTAAACTACATACTTGGTTTCGAAAAACTCTTGCTCAAAATAATCTTTTAATGGATAAAGAGCTATGTTTTTCAAATTTGACTGTTTAAGTTCTTCTTCTAAATCTCCTCCTTTCAAATACAGCACCCCGTTTTTAAGACTGGATATAGAATCCTTCTTAAATTTACCTCGTATCCACGGATAGAAATCTTTCAGTTGTGTAACTGCTCTGGAAACTATAAAATCAAACTTTTCGTTTACTTGCTCGGCTCGGCTATGCGTAGCTTTTAAATTTTTAAGTCCAATAGCTTTAGCTATCTCATTAACTACTTTTATCTTTTTCCCTATGGAATCTACCAGATGAAATTGCGTTTGAGGATATAATATAGCCAAAGGTATTCCCGGAAATCCCCCTCCGGTACCTACATCCATAATATGCTGACCTGGCTTAAATGTGCACACTTTTGCAATACCCAGTGAATGTAAGATATGACGCTCGTAAAGCAAATCAATATCTTTTCTACTGATTACATTAATCTGCGAATTCCAGAGGTCGTATAAACTAAAAAGCTGATCAAACTGTTGTTTTTGTTCAGCTGTTAAATCTGGAAAATATCTATAGATTATTTCAGAGGTCACTTCCAATTTTCTTTCTTTTATTTAATATGTTAGATAATAAATCCCGGGCTCTAAACAATTGTGCTTTTACAGTCCCTAAGGGCAGCATCAGGTGTTCTGATATCTCTTCATAAGACAGTTCATCAAAATACCTTAAAACTACCAACGTACGGTACCTGTCTGGCAACCTACTTACTATATCCTTTAATTGTTCTGCCTGTTGCTTTCTTATGGAGGATTCTTCGGGATTAAGATCTTCACTTTTTATATGAAATACCTGATCTTCCCCTTCATCTGTTCCTACATTGTCAATAGACGTTGTTACTATTCTCTTTTTTCGTATAAAATCTATACTACTATTAGTCGCTATTCTAAAAAGCCAAGTACTAAACGCAAAATCTGGTTTATATTTTTCCAAATTCTCAAATGCCTTGGCAAATGTTGACACTGTTAAATCCATGGCATCATCCTTATTGTTAACCATTTTCAGCACCATAAAATAGATGGAGTCTTTATATCTATGCATTAATTCTGCATAGGCTTTCTGACTACCCTCTCTTGCGCTAAGCACTAAATGATAATCATTCTTGGCATTTTCCGAAAAATTTGGATTTATTTCCATACTTGTTTCTTCCTAAAAAGTCTCCTCACACTAATTATCACTAAAAATAAATAATACAAAGGATCAATAAAAAGCAACCACCAAATCAAATCTTTGTACCGTAAAATAATAAATGATTTATAAAAAACGAAACTTTGGATTAAAAACCTTAAAACAAAAGCGGCCAATACATAAGGCCAATAATGAGTTAACAATGCACCTAACAAAACAAAGGCATAAAAGCCTATAGAAGATAGAGCTTGTAAGGTTAATTGTAATTTATGTGATTTCTTATAAGCTTTTCCCGCCCCAAAATGTCTTAATTTTTGCATCCAATAAGCTTTCCACGTAGTTTTAGCTTCGGTCCATACATTTGATTCTGGTCTGATCTCTATTGCCGTATTATATTCGTTTGCATTCTGGTTAACAAACAAATCATCATCTCCTGATTGGATATGCATATGAGAGGCAAATCCCTTCCCCCTAAAAAATAACGATTTTTTATAGGAAAGATTTCGTCCTACCCCCATATACGGCATACCTTTAATAGCAAAGGAAAAATAGTTTAATGCTGTCTGAAATGTTTCGTACCTGATTAAAAGGTTTAAAAGTCCTTTGGATCTCTTATAAGGCGAGTATCCTAAAACTATTTCTGTATTGGTATCCTCATAATTAGAGCAAATTGTTGCCAGCCACTGGTTTGTTTCGGGTTTACAATCTGCATCGGTAAAAACCAATACTTCATTAGAGGAGGCCTTTATCCCAAGGGTTACTGCAAATTTCTTTCCTGTCTTAAATAAAGGATGTTCATCTTTAGTTACTATCTTCAAATTGTTATATTCTGCTTTAAAAGCTCTCAAAATTTCGTCTGAAGTATCAGAAGAACAATCATTCACCACTACAACTTCAAAATCTATTCCTTTTTGTTCAAAAATAAACGGAAGGTTTTCTTTTAAATTAGCTGCCTCGTTACGGGCACATATAATCACCGAAGCTTTAAAATTAGGATTGATTGTCTTTTCTTTCGGGTGATATACCGCCAATTTTCTTTGTACTCCTAATAAATAATAGAGCTGAAGACAGAAAAAAACCAGTAAGAATATAAGTATAACGTATTCTATATAAGCTTCCAATTAAGTAATGTTTAAGAGTGCAAATTTCATAAATTATACAAGAAAACAAATTATGTAGCAGTAATAATAGATATTTTCGGCTTTTTAGTTGTATTTTATTTATTATATCGTAAATATTCATTCTAAAACAGGCGCTTGTTACTCTCTTCATTAGGCTTTCACCAAAATTAAGTATGTAATCTATATCTACTTATTTACAGGTTAAAACCATAATTCTGCACTAAATTTTACTATTTTTGCCATCTTTAGAATTAACTGAATGAAATTTAAGCTAGCTGCGCAGGATAAATTGTCAAAGGCCCGGGCGGGAGAAATAGCAACCGACCACGGAACTATACAAACCCCTATATTTATGCCGGTTGGCACTGCCGGAACTGTAAAATCTGTTCACCAGAGAGAGCTCCGCGATGACATCAAGGCTCAGATTATCTTAGGCAATACTTACCATTTATACTTAAGACCAGGTTTAGATGTTATTGAAAAAGCTGGTGGATTACATAAATTTAACGGTTGGGAACGTCCAATATTAACGGACAGTGGCGGGTATCAGGTATATTCTCTTACCGAAGTACGTAAAATTAAAGAAGAAGGTGTAACCTTCAGATCACACATTGATGGCTCTAAACATTTGTTTACCCCAGAAAATGTGATGGATACCCAGAGAACTATAGGAGCCGATATTATTATGGCTTTTGATGAATGTACACCTTATCCCTGCGATTATAATTACGCTAGAAAGTCGCTGGACATGACCCATCGCTGGCTAAAAAGATGTATTGACAGGTTTGATAATACTGAATCTAAATATGGCTACTCACAAACTTTATTCCCCATCGTACAAGGCTCTGTCTATAAAGATCTTCGCAAGAAATCGGCAGAGTTTATTGCAGAACAAAACCGGGAGGGGAATGCTATTGGAGGACTTTCTGTAGGCGAGCCGGCAGAGGAAATGTATGCCATGACGGAGGTTGTTTGCGATATATTACCCTACGAAAAACCAAGATATTTAATGGGGGTAGGTACTCCTATCAATATTTTAGAAAATATTGCTTTGGGAATTGACATGTTTGATTGCGTTATGCCTACCAGGAATGCAAGAAATGGAATGTTATTTACCAGAAATGGAATTATCAATATTAAAAACGAAAAGTGGAAAGACGACTTCTCGCCCATAGATCCTGATAGTGACCTTTATTCTGATTTAGTGTATTCTAAAGCCTATTTAAGACACCTTATTCATTCTAAAGAAATTTTAGGTGCACAAATTGCTTCTTTACACAACTTACATTTTTATCTTTGGTTAGTAAAAGAAGCCAGAGAGAAAATTATATCAGGCGAGTTTTACGAATGGAAAAACAAAATGGTTAAAGTGTTAGGACAAAGGCTTTAATGAAATTTCTAAACAGATACATCAAGTTAATAGACTGGTACATCATCAAAAAATACCTGGGCACATTTATATTTACAATGGCCCTTTTTACGGTTATTTCGGTTGTTTTTGATATATCTGAGAAGCTGGATGACTTTTTAAAAAGCAAGGCTACGTTTAATCAAGTAGTGTTCCAATACTACGCTGGCTTTGTACCGTTTTATCTCAACTTTTTAAATCCACTGATCAACTTCATATCTGTTATTTTCTTTACGGCTAAAATGGCCGACCAAACAGAGATTGTTCCTATTTTAACCAGTGGAGCAAGTTTCAACAGATTCCTAAGGCCTTATTTTATTGCCTCTACGGTTATTTTCGTATTCAATATTGCTTTTAACTTGTTTATTATACCTGAAACCAATAGGTTAATGATCAACTTTGAGAATACCTATACTAAGATAAAAGACACCTCCAGAAGCAATGTACATTTACAACTAGACTCTAATACTTATATATATATGGAGTCCTTTGATAATATACGCAAATCTGGCTACAAATTCTCTCTGGAATTATTTGACAAAAAAGATCTAAAGGAAAAACTAATGGCAGACCGTATCTCCTGGGATTCTGTAAGCCACAAATGGAAAATAGAGAATTATACTGTAAGGTATGTGGATGGACTTAAGGAACGCATGGAAAATGGTATCAGCAAAGATACTACACTTGACATGAAGCCGATAGATTTTGATATCAGAGACAATATTTACTCGGCTATGAATTACTGGGAGCTGAATGAGAAGATTGAAAAGGAGAAAATAAGAGGATCTGGGGTCATGGTGAACCTTGAATTAGAGAAATACAAACGCTGGACCTACCCTTTTTCCACCTATATTTTAACACTTATTGGCGTAGCGCTTTCTTCCAGAAAAGTAAGAGGGGGCGTAGGGCTTCCATTAGGACTCGGAATCTTATTAAGTTTCACCTATATCCTATTTATACAATTTGCTAACGTTTTTGCACTTAAGGGCGGATTACCTCCTATCATAGCCGTATTAATCCCGAACACTTTATTTGCTTGCCTAGGTATCTATTTAGTAATTAAAGCTCCTAAATAGAAATTCTATTAAATCCAGAGCCGTTTAACTAAGGAATGAAGTAGCACAACTTACGTTTGTGCGATAAATTCTAACAAAATAATTACCGGAACAACATACAATTCTATGTTATTCCGGTAGTTCCATCTCATATAAGTTTCAGATATTTACATTTTCTTATACACACATGAAGCTAAAGATAAGCAACGTACTCATCCTGCATTTCACAGTACTGATATGGGGATTCACAGGAATTTTAGGTGCATTAATCTCTATTAACGAAGTACATTTAGTATGGTACAGAGTAGGCATTGCAGCTATTACACTCTACCTATATTTTAAAATTAAAGGGGTAAATTTCAGAATTCCTAAAGATGAATTTATCAGAATATTTATCACTGGCGGAATAGTAGGACTACACTGGATCTTATTTTTTGGCTCTATTAAGGCTTCTACCGTATCCGTAGGAATTGTATGTCTTTCTTCCCTTACTTTATTTACAGCGCTTCTGGAGCCTTTATTTAAAGCCAAATCCATCTCTTTCCTTGAAATCTGCATAGGAATGCTGATTATTTTAGGTGTTTACATGATTTTTAAATTTGAAACACAGTATAAAATTGGAATTTTAATGGGTATTTCAAGTGCTTTTTGCGCCAGTATTTTCTCTATTATTAACTCTAAATTAATCAAAAAAAACAGCGCAACCGTCATTACATTCTACGAAATGTCTGGCGCTTTCTTTTGGATTTCGTTATACCTTCTTCTTAGCGGAGGATTCAACAGCGGACTAAAACTTAACACTAAGGACTTTGCCTACTTAATGCTCTTAAGCACAGTATGCACTTCTTTTGCATATGTATTGGGCGTAGGAGTAATGAAAGAACTTACCGCTTTTAGAGTAGCATTGGTCACCAACCTGGAACCTATTTACGGGATTGTTCTCGCACTTATTATCTTCGGAAAAACAGAACAAATGACATCTGGTTTTTATACAGGAGCAAGTATTATTTTAGGAACTGTTTTTATGTATCCTATCATAAAAAGCAAAATTGAAAAACGTAAATTAAGCAAAAGAACACCTCTATATTAAGCACTAAATCATCAGATAAAACGCACTATATATTCCTAAAAAAAGTCTCCTACACAGAGACTTTTTTACTATCCTATTAATTAATAGCTATAGGATATCAAACCAATACACTCATTCTTACAAGACTTCAAAAAAGCTCTTAACCAACCCTCGCAAAATTATCTCAGCTCATCAAACCCCTCTACTTTAACTCCTCTTTTTTTCAATTAAAAAGACACCTTTACCATCATCTTATTTTCTCTTAAAAACCATCTTCATATATTCTTTAAAAAATATAACACTCAGTCAAATCCTCCACCTCTCGACCCCTTTAAAAACTTAAAACAAACCTAAAACCAGAACAATTGAACAAGTACTAAAACTTCTCCTCCTTTATCCATACTGCCCCGCCCCCTCAACTCAAAACAAGTAAAGAGAACACAGGTATCCCCTAGACAAGAACAACCTTTTCATATTCTTAAATTTAAAAACAAAAAATACACTAACTAAAACACATAAAGCATAATTATAACAATATAAAACAAAATACAATACACTATCAAAATTTAAAAAGACTTAAAAAAACAACATTTTAAAATATCAGAATTCTACTCTAAAAAACGTTCAAAGAACAAAAAAAATTACCGTTTTTTATTTCTTTAAAACCGTGTTCATTCATTAATTTTTTAAATAAGCTCAACCAAACGACCATCACATTAACGAAACAATCAGAATTTAAAAGCAAGGATTCATTAAAAGTTAGTGTACAAAAAACATTTATTATTCATCCAATAATCCAAAACAGAATTAAAATCTAAAACCTCATAAAAACACATCAAAAACAACAACAAACAAAATAAAAATGAAAAATATATTAAATAATAAATATTTATAAATCAATTTTTTATATATTTGAATATGAATAAAAAATTCAACTAAAACAAAGAACAGAAAGATATAAAAACTAAAAATATTAGTAAAAATATATAATGCAGTTAAAAAATAATTATAAATCACTTATAATCAGATTAAAATTATATTCAACATTAACTATAGCTTCACATACTGCTTACGGTCAATTTTTTGACGGTGGGCAAAACCCTCCTAGTGTAAAATTCAATCAAATAAACACTCCCCACTTCCAAATCATCTTTCCGAGCGAGGAAGAAAAAAAAGCACAAATTGTAGCCAATACACTGGAACATGTAATTAACCAGGTAAGCTACTCGCTAAACCACTCCCCTCGCCCAATCAGTATTATCCTGCAAAGCAAAACAGTAGAAGCAAATGGCTTTGTACAAACCGCACCAAGAAGATCAGAATTATACACTATCCCATCACAAGAATTTGATTTTCAAGATTGGCTTAAGAGTTTAATTATACACGAACTAAGACATGTCGTTCAGTTCGACAAAGTAATCCCTCACTTAGAGGCTCCACTTTTCGAAGAACTAAAATTGGCCCTTTTCGGCATAAACCTTCCACCATGGTTTTTCGAAGGAGATGCTGTTATCACCGAAACCTTGCTAACGCAAGCAGGCCGCGGCAGACAACCTTCATTTGATCTTAACCTAAGAGCCAACCTGCTTTCGGGACGCAACTATTCTTATTCTAAAAACTACTTAGGCTCTTACAAAAACTTCACCCCGGATTATTATACATTGGGCTACTTCATGACTAGCAAACTGAGAAAAGATTTCGGATCAGAAATTCTGGACCAAAGTTTAAACAGGATTGCAAAGTTTCCTTTAAGACCTTACAACTTCAGTTCTTCTATTAAAAAATTCGGAGGTTATGGAACGCATCAATTATATAAAAAAACCACTATGGAAATTGACTCTTTTTGGCAAGATCAGTTATCAAAAACGGAACATAGAAACTATACTCCTATCAATAACATCTCTTCAAAAAAACCATCAAATTATCTATTACCTATTCAAACTGAAAATGGAGATATTTTATGCCTCAAAACAGCTCTATCTACCCCTACTCAAATCATAACTATAAACAATCACAAAGAAAAAAAAATAGTCAGCATTGGCCCGCAACTAGAAAGCCATTTCCACTATGCCAACCAGATGCTAACCTGGGATGAGTTCCGCTATGACAAAAGATACTCCAAACAAAACTTTAGTGAGGTATGTATCTATGATTTTTACACTAAGACCAAAAAAACATTAACCAAAAACACGCGAAGTTTTTCTCCTTCATTATCTCCGGATGGAAAAAAGATCGTTTTTGTAGCTGTAGATAAAAACGGAAGTTTTAACCTTAAAGAAATAGACAGCCGTACCGGAAATACGATTTCTGTTTTACCTAATGAAGAAGGTTACACCCTACAAACTCCGCGGTATAGGGAAGATGGAGAAAAAATTGTGGTAACTGCTGTGAACAATATGGGTAAAACTTTTTTGGTTTATGATGTTCACACCAAAAAACACCAAAAAATTTTTAAAGAAGAAAGACAGTTACTAGCCCGACCTGTTTTCTGGAACAATGGTATTTTATATAAAGCACATTACGATGGCATAGAGAATATTTTCTATTTTGACTTCAATACTCAACAAAGAAAAAAAATAACTTATGCTTCTTTTGGAGGTTACAATGCTAACCTAACCACTAATAAAGACGAGATTTTATTTAACGACTACCAAGCTGATGGCTTCAACATCTCCACAAGCAAAATAACACCTTCAGAAGCAACGTTCGAAACAAAAACCACTAAAGATACACACCCCTATCTAAACTCGCTTAAAACACAGGAAAACTCTCACGACGTATTAAGTCATATTCCAGAAGTAAATTACCCTGTAAAAAAATACAGAGACCTTACCCATTTGTTTTACTTTCACAGTTTAAGACCTGTTTTCGAAGATGACAACCAAAGCAGAATCGGTTTCAATATGGTTTCTGACAACAAATTGAATACACTCTCTACAACTATTGGCTATGCTTACAATACCAGCTTAAACTCAAATGAATTTGATGCCCAGCTTAACTACAAAAAATATTACCCTATATTTTCATTCGGTGTCAGCAATAAAGAAAATATCTCTTATGCCAAAGGAGGTAACCAAACAAACCCTATATGGATTCCTTTTTATTGGAGGGAAAACAAAACAAGTCTTCAAATC
Source organism: Pseudopedobacter beijingensis (assembly GCF_042678145.1). NCBI lineage: Bacteria > Pseudomonadati > Bacteroidota > Sphingobacteriia > Sphingobacteriales > Sphingobacteriaceae > Pseudopedobacter > Pseudopedobacter beijingensis. Next base: position 226,871 of record NZ_JBHUDG010000015.1, read on the forward strand.
GAAATTCCATTTCAAAAAAACTGGAATAATAAATTCATAAAAACCAGTTATGTGGTCAATACCAGTTATTCTACCCGTTCTAATCCATCCATTGCCCTACAAAACTTTAAACAAAATTTTGTTTTTCCAATGCAATACCAATGGTATGGTTCCTTCTCAACACTCAGGTCACAAAGAGATCTTGCACCTAGATACGCCGCTAGTTTTGCCGTAAACTACCAACACTATCCTTTTGACAAGAAAGTAAACGGAGAGTTCTTTTACCTGAAAACTGCTGGCTTCTTACCAGGTTTACTGGAAAATCACAGCTTACAGGTTCGGTATAATTATCAGCACTCATCCGGTAGTTTCGCTTATAATGCCAATATCCCCAGAGCAAGAGGCTATACTCATTTATTACCCATAGGCAAGCTAAATAATACGCTATTATTGGATTACAAGCTTCCTCTAGCCTATCCTGATTGGGAAATTGGCCCCTTAGCTTATGTTAAAAGGTTAAGAGGAGGAGCTTTTACTGATTTTGAAAATTTGGAGCAGGCGGGTAATTTTAAGAGTTTTGGTCTCACATTTGGAATGGACATGAATCTTCTTCGTTATTATTTGCCTAATTTTGCATTAGATAGTAAATTTATCATTCCGGCTCAGGGAAATAATTCTCAAAAGCCAATAGTAGAGATAGGATTGACTTTTAATTATTAACAAGAACAAACAATCTTTAGGCAAACAGAGTTTTGCTAAACAAAAACATAGAGATATGAAATTCAAAACCTTTTTTATTATAGCCGTAACTGCCATAATAACCATTATCCTGATGCAGAATCAGGACGAAGTGCTCTTCAAAGTGTTATGGAAAGAAATGTATGTTTCTAAATTGATCATGATGCTGACCTTAACTTTTGCAGGTTTCCTGATTGGGTTGATTATAGGCAGACCAAAAAAGAACATCGATAACGATACCGCAACAGAAGATACTAATTCTGGACAAATAACAGAAAACAAACCTACTTTAAGCGACGAAGACAAAGATTATATTAACTAATTTTTATTGAAATGGACTTTTATTGATTTTATAGATAAATTTACCAAATCTAAATAACCACTACAGCTTAGAAAATGCTTAAAGAAGAACGTCAAAATCATATCATCAAGCAGATTAATCTTCATAACAAGGTGCTATCTTCTGATTTGAGCATTCAATTGAATGTTTCCGAAGACACCATCAGAAGAGATCTTAATGAACTTGCGGAAGCCGGAAAAATACTAAAAGTACATGGTGGAGCATTATCTAAATCTTTCCAATACCCATTTCAGGAAAACAACACTTACGCTAAAGATTCAAAAAAGGAGATTTCCAGAAAAACACTAAACCTGGTTCAAAATGATATGGTTTTATTAGTTAGCGGAGGAACAACTATGATTGAATTAGCCAGAATGTTTCCAGATAATCTTTCATGCACCATATTTACCATTAGCCCATTGGTTGCTCTGGAATTAGCAGAGAAGCAAAAAGTAAACGTAATTTTATTAGGTGGACAGCTTTCTAAAAGTGCTCATATTAATACCGGCTCTTTAACCATTAGCCAATTGGCTGATATAAAAGTTGATTTATGTATACAGGGTGCTAACAGCATTTCTATTGATGATGGCCTTACAGATTCTGACTGGGAAGTTGTGCAAGCCAAAAAAGCTATGCTTCGTTCTGCTCAAAAAACAGCAATTGTTTGTATTGCCGAAAAACTGAATTCTGCACAAAAACTAAAAGTATGCGATTTAAACGCTCTTGATTATTTAATTACTGATTTAAATCCTACAGACAGACTTTTAGCGAGATATACTGAAAAAATTAAGGTTATTTAGTCACGTATCTTCTATTCCTCAAAAGCATTAACTACAAAACATCAGTCTCTCTAACCAGGTTTTATATAGAAAGATTGATGTTTCATCCTAAAAACATTTTTTAGTTAATTTTAAAAGCTCTTCTAAATACATATACAGAACTTTTATACTTTCCTTTATGGAATTCTCCTAAAACCTGCATCATATCATTAAACTGAAATAAAAAACAAAAAGCTTCATATTATGAAACAATACCTAAAAGCATTCATCGCCCTATCCCTGGTATCCTTTACAGCTATGGGACAGGAAGAAGGTAAAATTAAAGCCACTTCCACTATCCAGGAAGTTACTGTCTTTTTAAGCGGTGCGCAAGTTACCCGCAACGCTGCATCGATAGAAATCCCTAAAGGCGTAAACTATATCGTATTTAATGGTGTGTCACCAGATATTGACGAAAAAAGTATTCAGGTTAAAGGAGCTGGTAATTTCACCATATTGTCCGTATCCAGACAGTTGAATTTTTTAAAAAACAAAGAAACCGGTTCTCCTGACAAAGCTTTCCAGGAAAAAATGGACGAATATCAGGAGAAACTCACGGCTCTTAACAACGAACTGGAGGTTTCTAAAGCCGAAGAACAAATGATACTGAAGAATCAAACGGTTATGAATGGTAACACCAGTTTTGATGTGCTAAAACTTAAACAGGCTTTAGATTTTCAGAACGAAAGGTTAAAGGCTAATAAAGCTAAACAAACTTCCTTAAACCATAACATCAAAAAGTTAAATGATGAAATGGCTCTTGCTAAACGACAGTTTATAGAGAATAACGGCATCACCAACACAACAAGTACAGATATTGCCGTTAAGGTTTCTTCAAACAGCATCACCAAAGGAAGCTTTTCCATCAGCTATCTGGTAAAAAATGCAGGCTGGTACCCATTTTATGATTTAAGAGCTAAAAACGTCACCTCTAAGGTAAACCTGGTTTACAAAGCCAATGTTTCTCAAAACTCAGGCGAAGACTGGAAAAATGTAAAACTGACTTTATCTACAGGCAATCCAAATGTGGACAACCAAATCCCAAGCCTTCGGAAATATGAGTTAGGATATGTAAATCAAGGTTATGGTTTTAATTTTCAAAACAATACCATAAGTACCGTTTCCGGAAAAATAACCGATAACGAAGGCCAGCCTTTAGCAGGAGTTTCCATCCGGGTAAAAAACAGTTCTTTAGGCACTTCTACAGATGGATCTGGAAATTACAATCTGCAATTACCTAACAGTAATTCTTCTAACAGATTAGTGGTATCTTATATCGGGTTCGACACCAGAGAAGTAATTGTGAGCAGAGAAACACACAATATTGTATTGCAACCTACCCAAATGGCTTTAAACGAAACTGTGGTAGTAGGTTACGGCAAAGCGAAGGCCGAAACTGCATTAAGTGGAAGATTAGCCGGAGTCAGTACACTTAACACAACTACTAAAGCCGCTCCTCCTGTAAATACCATTGAGGTAGAAACCGTAGAACAGCCCACCAACATTTCCTTTAACATTGTAAACAGCTACACTATTTTAAGCGATGGAAAAAATTCGGCTGTAGATATTGCCAGCTACGATGTCGCTAGTGATTACGAGTATTACGCTGTACCCAAACTTAATAACAATGTATATTTAATGGCTAATTTAAGCGATTTGAAAGACTTAAATCTGATTACAGGAGAAGCCAGCATATTTTACGATGGCACTTATCTGGGGAAAACATTAATAAACACTTCTAATACATCAGACACCTTAAATATTTCTTTGGGAATAGACAAAAACATCGTCATCACCAGAGAAAAAGAAAAGAATTTTAAGGAAACCCAATTCCTGGGTAGCAATAAAAAAGAAACCAGAAGTTTTATCATCAATATCAGGAATAATAAAAACGTACCGATAAATCTGCTTGTTGAAGATCATTTGCCTATAGCAACCAATAATGATATTACGGTTGAAAGACAGGATATATCTAATGCAAAGTATGATGAAAACAATGGTAAATTATTATGGAAGCTTAATCTTAAACCTCAAACAGAAGAGAAATTAAAGATTAAATACAATGTTAGGTCTCCACGTAACAGCATTATTAATCTGGAATAAATAACCAACCGGGATTGTTGTCAATCGTTGTCCGTTCATCGTTATACGATAAGCGGACAACGATGAACAACAAACTAGAATTTCCCGAATTCAAAATATTTTAAACATCCAACTTTCTAACGTCTTCAGCATCCAAAACCACCGAAGGTGCTTCTATTATACTTTCCAATTGTTGTACAGAAGTGGCGCTTACTATAGGGGCAGCAACACTTGGTCTTTGTAACAGCCATGCTAAAGCAATGGTGGCTGGTTGAGTTTGATGCTTTTTTGCTGTTTCATCCAAAATAGCAAAACCACGATTATTAAAATACTTAACCCAGCATCACTTTTTTAAACAGACAACGTTTCCATATTTTTTCATGAACAATACTATTTTATTTCGTATACATTTTGCAATACAAAAATAAACTCTTAAACTAGCACTGCCACTCAACACTCTTATAATCAAGCAAAAGAAACGCCATTCCATCCTTCGTTCATCTTTCGTTAGAAGCTCCCTTGGAGATGCTTTAAAGAAGCTTTAAAGTTTAATGTGAAAAACTTACAAATAACTGGTCTTACTTTTTGGGTCTTTACTTATTGAAAAGAATTTAAATTTAACAAATTACATTATTTTGATCTACCTAAAAACAAGCACTGCATGGAGTGGCTAATCATTATTATTTATTTTTTTGCGATTTATTTATTTTTATTACCTTAGACTTAGCATAAACCTTATAAGCCTAATGGAAATCTCGTTAACCACAGATGACAATGAGCTATTAAAAAACTTACAGCAGGGAGATAAAAAGGCTTTCCATATCCTCTATCAAAAACATTATAGAGTACTTTATCTGCATGTTTATCAAAAATTGAGAGATCGGGAAACTGCCAAAGATATCGTACATGATTTATTTGCTAATATCTGGCAAAAAAAAGAAACATTAAAAATTAATGGCAAGCTGTCTTCATACTTGTATGCAAGTACGCGTAACAGAATTTTAGATCATATTTCTAAAGAACAATCTAAATCTCATTACTTAGATTCTTTTGTTGTACACATGAAAGCAGAGCGATCTGACACAGATTACATGCTTAGGGAAAAAATGCTTAAAGAACAAATTGAAAAAGTATTGAGCAGTCTTTCTCCCCGAGTGAGAGAAGTTTTTGAGCTCAGCCGGGTGCATTATCTTAGCCATAAAGAAATTTCAAAAAAACTTAATTTATCTGAACAAAGCGTCCGCAGCTATATTAAAGACTCTTTAAAAGTATTACGCATGCGATTAAGTGCTTTTCCTTGGATATTGCTTTTATCCGCTATCAACTTTTTTAATTTCTTATCAAAGTAAATATCTATTTCACGTTTCCTTATTATTTAAGAGACTCTACTTGTATACCCCCTAATCTTCTTCTATAGAATATACAATTCTGTCAAAAACTTAAGGACATTTCAATTTTTATAACTACCCAATATATCAATCCCGATTTCTTATTGATCTTTTATAAAGGAAAATATTTTTTCTATTTACCCCCCATGGTTGATAGTTGTCCGTCATATACATACAACAAGACCAATTACAATGGAAAACCATCATTTCAGAGCAAAAGCTCTTTTAAAAAAATATTTGGAAGGAGAATGTAATGAACAGGAAAAAGCCCTGATTGAGGAGTGGTATTTAGCGATACAGGACAACAATTATCTGTTAAAAGATGAAGAAATCATAACAGACTTATCTGTATTAGAACAAAGATTATCTAATATACCACAACGAAAATCCCTTCATATAAAACGCATTGCTACGGTAGCAGCGGTTATACTAATATTTTTAACGATAGGTATATTATGGAATAGAATAGCTACAAACAATATAAATACTGATATAACTATTATAAATCACGACATTTTACCAGGAGGTGATAGAGCTACCCTTTCACTGGAGGGAGAAGAAGATATTTCTTTGAGTAGTTTACAAAAAGGTCTGGTTACCACAGATACTTCTATCATATATCCAGATGGCACTACGGTTAGACAAATAGAAGATATTAAAATGGCTACATTATCTACACCTGTAGCCGGTCAATATCAAATCACACTACCTGACGGCACCAAGGCCTGGCTGAATGCTTTATCTTCCATCCGCTACCCTACTTCATTTAGAGACAAAGAACGTAGAGTTAGTATCACTGGTGAAGTTTATTTTGAAGTAGCCAAAGACCCTAAACATCCTTTTATACTTCATACAAAAGACCAGGAGATTGAAGTACTGGGAACAAGCTTTAATGTTAACACCTATAAAGACAATGGACAAATACTAACCACACTAACGGAAGGTAGTCTTCGGGTAACCGATAACAAATTCCACAATAAAGTAGTTTTAAAGCCAGGCCAGCAATCTATTGTTACGGACTCAGAAGTTATAGTTGTTAAACAAGTTGATACAGAAGAAATATCATCATGGAAAGATGGCTTATATATCATTAGCAATGAACCATTACTTCAGTACACCAAAAAAATTGAGCGTTGGTATGATGTAAAAATAGATATTCAACAACAGGGTAATAAGCACTTATCTGCTATTATCCCCCGTGATGCCAAGCTTTCTGAAGTATTACAGGCTATCACACTAAAAACAGGTGTAAAATTTAAAATAGAAGGAAGGAGGGTTACGGCAATGTAGTAAAGTAAATAGCCTGTTATTTGGTAGAAAAGGACTATCGAGGAGGTCGAGCTCCCCGACAGTTTGTACCGAGTAACTTTTTTCGAACAAAATATTCGAGTATTAAACAAAAGTTATAAACCCCGCAAGGCAAACTTAAGAATTATACTACAAAATACCAATCTACTTAGATAGGGTCATTGTATATTTTTCTCTGGAATGCATTTGCTTATCAGCAAAGAAATGAACATAAGTAACCTTAAATATGATAGCAAATATTTGAATTTTTCACAAGCTTATTTGATCATGAAATTGACCGTAACTCTATTATTTATCTCCATTATGGTCTCCTTTGGCAATATTCATGCACAACGTATTAGCATTGATCAACATAATGTGCAGCTAAAGAAGATACTAATGGAAATTAGTAAACAGTCCGGCTATACCTTCATATATGACGAGAAGGATTTAACGGACATACGGTCTATCTCTATCCAAATGAAAGACAAAACGGTAGCAGAAGCATTGGATGTTCTGTTCGAAGGGCAGCCATTACAATATCAGGTAAGAGGTAAATCAATAGCCATTACATACAAAGCACTATTACCATCTCAAAACTTAAAACAACCCTTAAAGTCAGAACAGGGAAACCTAATTAGGGGGCGTGTTACTGACGAAAAAGGAGAGCCGCTTGCCGGTGTCGCAGTCTTAATAAAAGGTACCACTATAGGGACAAATACCGATCAGGATGGCTCATACACCATCGTCTCTCCTACCCCTGGTAATATATTGATATTTCGTCTAGTAGGACATATAACCCAGGAGGTATCCATAGAAGAAAAGACAGATATTTCGATTGTACTGAAAGTGATGGAAAGTCGTTTAGACGAAATAGTAGTCATTGGCTATGGTACTCAAAAGAAAAGTGTAGTAACGGCAGCCATTTCACGTGTATCTGCTGATGACATCAAAAACACCGCTCCTGTGCGGGTTGACAACGTATTAAAAGGACTTGCATCCGGTATCATTGTAACACAATCTTCTGGACAACCAGGTGAAGGTTCTAAAGTCAGAATCCGGGGTATTGGGACAATTAATAATAGTGACCCTTTATATATCATAGATGGAATGCCGATAGAGGGCGGGATAGACTATCTGAATCCCAGCGATATAAGCTCGATTGAAGTACTTAAGGATGCTGCTTCGGGAGCTGTTTATGGGGCAAGAGCTGCTAACGGCGTGATTTTGGTTACCACTAAAAATGGAACTGTTGGAAAAACACAGGTTAACTATAACTTTTCAATGGGATATCAAAACCCCTGGAAAAAAAGAGATGTACTGAATGCCACAGAGTATGCCATTATTATGAATGAAGGCCTACTAAACTCCGGACAAAATATTCGTTATCCCGATCCTTATTCCTATGGTAATGGTACAGATTGGCAAGATTTAGTATTTAACAAAAATGCACCGGTTTCAAATCATCAGCTAAGCGTTAGTGGAGCCAATGAAAAAGTAAACTATTTTATTTCTGCCGGTTATTTTGATCAGGAAGGTATTGTTGGAGGAAACTGGGATAGGTCTAACTACAATAGAATGACTCTTCGTTCTAATACATTATTTTATTTATTAGACAACAAAGAACGTAATTACCTGAATAAATTCACTTTGGGAGTGAATGTGTCCTACGCCCGTACTAAATCAATCGGAATTGCTACCAATTCAGAATATGGTTCACCACTAGGCAGTGCAATTGTGTTTTCTCCCCTTTTAGGTGCTTATGAGGAAAATCCGGACGCTGCCTTGGCCCAACACCCATACGCTGTAAAAGACCCCAAGACAGGTCAGGTTTACACTATTGCAGGTTCCGATTATAATGAAATAACCAATCCTTTAGCACAACTAGCACTACCAGGAGAAAAAGGAAATTCAGATAAATTTATTTCTAATTTCTGGGCAGAATTAGGTCTATGGGATAATCTAAAAATCAAATCATCCTTTGGTACAGATTTGGCATTTTGGGGAAATGATGGATGGACTCCTAAGTATTATCTAGGGCAGTCCAGATATGCCGATCACTCCAGCGTATGGTCTAGTATGAACCGTTCAATTGTATGGCAATTAGAAAATGTATTGTCCTACGAAAAAAGCTTTTTAGACAAACACAATATTCAAGTGCTTATAGGTCAATCAGCCAAAAAGACAACAGGTCGTAATATTGGTGGAGCAAATCGCGATTTAATTGAAGAAAATGGAAACAAAGCTAATATCAATTTTGCAACAGGTACCGCTGCCAATGGAGATCAAAGTGTATATGGCGGAGCTTTTAATCCTCACACATTAGCTTCTTTATTTTCGAGAATTAGCTACAACTTTAATGAACGTTATATATTTCAGGCCACTATACGTAGGGATGGCTCTTCTAATTTCGGCACCAACAACCGATATGCTATTTTCCCTTCACTATCTGCCGGCTGGAACATAACAAATGAACAGTTTATGGATGAACGGCCTGATTGGTTATCTTTTCTAAAACTAAGAACATCCTGGGGTAAAAATGGTAACGAAAGTATAGGAGCTTTTAGATACATAGCCTTAACCTCTTCTGGAAACAACTATCCTTTTGGTAAAGGTGACGGGGTATTATATACAGGCACAAAACCCAGCGGCCTAGCAAACCCTGACCTAAAATGGGAAGAATCTGTGCAAACAGACGTAGGATTAGACTTTGGTTTTTTCCACAATGCATTAAACTTTACCGTAGATTATTTTTATAAAAAAACCAATGGTATGTTAATGACTATGTCTATTCCTTCATATGTTGGCGAAGCAAAGCCCATAGGTAATGTGGGTGAAATGGATAATAAGGGAGTAGAGTTTGAAACAACCTATCGATTTAATACTGGAAAATGGGGTTTTAGATTAGGCGCCAATGCTTCCTACATCAAGAATAAGATGCTGAGGCTAGGAAATGAAGAAGGTTTTTCAAATTATGACTATTATCAGAATGTGGGGACAATCAGTCGGGCAGAAAACGGATATCCTTTTCCATACTTTTACGGTTATCAGGCTAACGGAATTTTCCAGAATTGGGATGAGATAAATAACTATGTCAATAAAGAAGGAAAAGTAATACAACCTAAAGCAGTACCAGGTGATGTTAGGTTTATTGATATTAACGGAGATGGCAAAATTTCGGACGATGATCGTACCATTATTGGTAATGGAAATCCAGACTGGACATTTGGATTTAACACCAATATTACGTGGAAAGGTTTTGACCTCAGCTTTATGCTTCAAGGAACTATAGGCAACGACATTTATGATGCCACCCGTAGAACCGATATATCTTATATTAACCTTCCTAGTTATATGCTTAATAGATGGACTGGCGAAGGAACATCTAACACAATCCCTCGGTTTTCCTTTACAGATGAAAATGGAAACTGGCTTTCATCAAGCCTATTTGTTAAAGACGGCTCTTATATGAGACTCAAGAATTTAGTTTTAGGATATAGCCTTCCCAATCATTTAACCCGTAAATACTTCGTTTCAAACCTTAGAATATTCGCCTCTGCAGAAAATCTGTTAACGCTCACCAAATATGAAGGTTTAGACCCTGAAATTTCTTCAGGTGGAACTTCTCTTGGTATAGACAGAGGTATATATCCGCAAGCAAGAACCTATTCTTTTGGTTTAAACATATCCTTTTAAACAAATAAAAACGGAAAAACATGAAACGACTATTTTATATAACCATAGCAATTTGTGCTGTTCTTATACCCAGCTCTTGCTCTAAAGATTTTCTTAACCTTGAGTCGCCAGACAAACTGTACGTAGGCGAATACTACACTACCGAAAGCAGAATTTTTGAAGCTCTGGTAGCCGCTTATGATCCCCTACAATGGTTCGACTATGGATGGGGACAATATACACATCTGGGATTGGTTTCAGATGTAATGGCCGATGATGTATATGTTGGAGGTTCAGATGCCAATGACTGTATCTATCTTCACAGGATGTCTAATTACGAAGCTCTTCCTACATCAGTAGTTAGTGATTTATGGACGGCTTTCTATTCAGGTATAAACCGCTCTAATATTGTCTTGCAATATATGGATAACGTACAAAATATCCCCGAAAAATCAAAAGCGTTATACCTTGCAGAAGCCAAGGTACTAAGATCTTTTTATTATACATGGCTTTGGAAGCTATGGGGGAATATCCCTTATTATGAGGCTAATTTAACATATCCCTACATCAAAGATCAAAATACAGCTGATGAAGTATATCAAGGCATTGTGACTACCTTGGAAGATGCTATTAGCACCGGAGGATTACCTATGAAAGTGCCCAGCGGACAAGAAGGACGTGTATCCTTAGCCATGGCTTATATGCTGTATGCGGAAGTTGTCATGTACAAGAATGACGAGAGCCGATTCAATAAAGCTCTTCAGTATATGGAACTGATCATCAAATCTGAGCAATACGATTTGATGGATGATTTTTCAAAAATATGGGAAGAAGACGGTGAATGGTCGCAAGAATCTATTTTCGAAATCAACTATTTCAGTCGCAATGGTACTCGTTCCTGGAACAATCCATTGTCTTCAGGCGGATCTGTTTATCCAAAGCTCATTGGCCTTTATAATTTATCAGGCAGTCCCGAATATGATGGAGGATGGGGATTTGAACCCGTAAAGGCCAGCACTTATGAGCTATATGAGGCCAAAGACGAACGACGTGATGGAGGTATCCTTAATTTTGCCACTTATAGTGCTCAAACAGGCGCTAAATATGAACCAAGATATCAGGATCAAGGCTATTTTTTAAGAAAGTATATGGCCCGAAAAAATGGAAATGCTAACCATTCAGCTGATGGTGACCTCAATTACAACAATAACTTTCGGGTTTACCGATACGCAGAAACACTGTTAAATGCAGCAGAACTATTAGCGCGTGGTGCCTCCGGATTGGGAAGTCCACAAACCTATCTCGAAAAAGTACGTAAGAGAGCTAATCTTGATAATATTTCTCCTTCTGTCGAAAACATCATTAAGGAACGGAGACTGGAATTTATTGGAGAAGGCAAACGTTATTGGGACCTTGTTCGCTCGGGCTACGCCCCTAATTACTTAAAACCCGATGGTTTGTATAGGACAAACACATGGACAGTGGCAAAAAAGTATCTTCCCATACCACAATCAGAAATTGATGCGGCAGCAGGTACATTAACACAAAATAATTACTAACCTTAAACAGTGTAAAAACATGAAAAGGATATATAACTATTTAGGGGGGCTATTGATTGTACTCGTAACTTTGGTAGCGTGTAAAAAAAATATCCTTCACCCTTCTGAAGGAGGAATTCCTTTAGCTACAGATATCGATATCAGTATCAATGTTGACCAGGATATTAACCAGGTAACTTTTACCATGAATAACAAAGGTGTCTATCCGGTATGGATTTTTGAAGGACAAGGCAAAAATGCCTATTCTACAATTAACAAGTTCACCAAGATTTATAATACAGCGGGAACTTATACAGTAGAAGTAAAAATAGGAAATGCAAATGGTATTAGCGATGGCTCTATAACCAAAACATTTACTATCAATAATTCATTAGTAGATTTTGACAAATACATCGGGCTATTAGCCGGTAACGAGAGCAAAAAATGGTCGATTGCCAGATTAGAAAAAGGCCATTTGGGCTGTGGACCATCAGGTACCGATGGACTTGAGTGGTGGAGTGCTGTACCAAACGATAAGGCCGACTGGGGATTATATGATGATATACTGACGTTTACAAACGACATGAAGTACACCTACAATCCGGGCGAAGGCGGAACAGTTTATGTAAATACAGGCAGTACCTTGTTTAGTGAACATAACCCTCATAATGAAGTTGACTTTATGGCTCCTGTTCCTGAACAAACGACCTCATACAATTTTATTGGTGAAGGCGAAGATGTCTTTCTGACTTTTCCCGCACAGACCCTATTTCCCTACATCGCCAACGATGAAAGCTATAATGCACCAAAGTATAAGGTGGTGGGTATTTCACCGAATAAGATCGAGTTAGTATCCGACAACGGAACTATTGCATGGCATTATATTCTGTCGGCCGAAGGAGAAACTAAAATTGGGGGTTATGATCCTGACAACAACTGTAACCTGTGGAAAACAGCAGACTTTACAAACGAATTTTATTATGCACCTGGATGGAATGAGATTGCTGATCCGGACTTTACTGCTAACGGTAATTCTTATCATATAAAATTACCTGAAGCAACATTTGAAAGATGGCAGGCACAGGTAGCTTTCAAGACTAATATAAGTACTAATGCAGCTACAAATTATGACTTCTCTACAATCCTTTATTCATCCAAAGATATAAAGAACGTAACCGTCAAACTGGTAAAAAACGGTGGCGGAGAAAATGACAATATCTTCCTTTTTGAGGAACAGGTTGATTTGAAGGCTAACGAGACATACACTTTTATCAGAACCAATTTACCTGGTATAGATATAGATGTAGTAAAACTTGTACTTGATTTTGGAGGCAATCCGGCCGGAACAACTGTTGACGTAAGCCGCATTGTATTAAAAGAAAACAGCTGTAACGATGGTACTATCATTGAAGAACCCGAGGAAGACAACGTAAACTGGTTACCTGACTCGGACTGCAACAAATGGAAAACAGTGGCTTATACAAACTTTTTATACTACGCTCCAGGGCATACGCCAATAGCAAATCCTGTTATAGAGGCAAATGGTAACCAATATAAAGTTATCTTACCCACAGAAACGTATGGACAGTGGCAAGCACAAGTACACTTTAAAACCAGTAACATAAGCACCCAAAGTACCAAAACCTATGATTTCCGCTGCGTATTAAACTCAACAAAGAATCTCAATGGTGTAACTATTAAACTTACAAAAGTTGATGATGATAGTATATTCTTTTTTACTAAAAACACAAACCTGGAAGCATATAAAGACTATGTTTTTAAGATGCCGGCTATGCCTGGGTTAGATATAGAAAATATAAATCTGGTTTTTGACTTTGGTGGAAACCCTGCAAATACAGAGGTCACCATTCGCAATATTATTTTAAAAGAATCCACATGTAATCAATAAATTGCCCAACCTTAGCATGTGTAGTATAATCATTTTGCTACACATGCCAATAAATTATAAAAATCATGAATAAAATCAATTTGTTTATATTACTTATACTAGCACTTTACTCCACATCTTGCAGCAGTAAAAACAACGGAGTTGAAGCAAGTAGTAATATTTCCTGCTCACCTTCCCAAATCAATGTAGATTATAGTGAATCTACAACGACTATTGATGTTAAAGCTGACCGTGAGTGGATGATATATAGTAATGAAAACTGGATAAACTGCACCCCAAAGGGGTCCATTAATACCACAGAAACAGTAAGAGTAACCATTGCCGCAAACACCAACACGAGTACTCGTGAAGGATCCGTTATTGTTAAGGCAGGAAACACCAGGATAAGTATCCCCGTAACACAAAAGGGTAAACCAATTCCTAATGTAAATACACCCGAAGGATATACACTTGTTTGGAATGACGAATTTGACGAAGGTACTCGACCAAGTTCTGAGTGGTTTTACGAAACAGGAGGTAATGGCTGGGGGAATAATGAACTTCAAACATATGTTAGCGGCGACAAAGACGGCGATCAGTTAGCCGTAGTAAAAGATGGCATTCTGCGTATTACTGCAAAAAAGATAAATGGAACCGTTTACTCTATTCGCATGAACACCAATAAAAGCTGGACTTATGGCTATTTCGAAGCCCGGTTAAAGGTTCCAAAAGGAAAAGGAACCTGGCCTGCTTTCTGGATGATGCCGAAAAATTATACAGCCTGGCCTGATGATGGGGAAATAGACATCATGGAACACGTGGGGTACGATCCTAATCAAATCCATTCTTCTATTCATAGTAAAGCATATTATCATTCTATTGGGACACAAAAAACTGCACAAAAACTCATTCCAACTGCACAGGATGAGTTCCATGTTTATGCGGTGGAATGGACAGCGGATTTTATAAAAGGTTATGTGGATGGTGAAAACTATTTCACCTTTCAAAATGACAAAACAGGCAATAAAGACACCTGGCCATTTTATAATCCTTTTTATCTAAAACTAAACCTTGCCTGGGGGGGTAATTGGGGTGGTGCTATGGGAATAGATGAATCTGTACTACCGGCTAATTATGATATCGATTATGTAAGAGTATTTCAAAAAAGCAAATAATGATTAAAAAACAATAGTTATCTAAAAAACAACTCAGTATGTATCAGGAAGGAGAAAGTCTTATCAATATCTGTAATAAGACTTTCCTCCTTCTCGATTAAACACACTATAATTCTACATTTTCAACAAATTATCAACTACTAGATTTATCTAACCTTGCAATATCTTCCGCATCCAAAACCACCGAAGGTGCTTTTATTATACTTTCCAATTGTTGTACAGAAGTGGCGCTTACTATAGGGGCAGCAACACTTGGTCTTTGTAACAGCCATGCTAAAGCAATGGTGGCTGGTTGAGTTTGATGCTTTTTTGCTATTTCATCCAAAGCATCCAAAATAGCAAAACCACGATTATTAAAATACTTAGCCATCCCTCCGCCTCTTACACTTTTGACAAAATCTGATGCTGTTCTGTATTTTCCGGTCAAAAATCCAGATTCTAAAGAAAAATAAGTGATACTGCTAATATTATTTTCAACACATACAGGCATTAACTCCTTTTCATAAGTCTCCCGGGCATAAAGATTATAGTGAGGCTGAAAAGTCTGGTATTTAGGTAATCCGCTATCTGCTGCCAGCAAAGAAGCTTTCATTCTTTCCGCAGATAAATTAGAAGCGCCGATAGTTCTAATTTTCCCTTCTCTGATTAATTGTTCGTAGGCAGATAAAGTTTCCTCCACAGGTGTTTTATCGTCATCCCAATGTGTTTGATAAAGATCTATATAATCTGTTTTCAATCGTTTTAATGACTCTTCTACAGTTTTAAGAATGTAAGCTTTACTAATATCACGACCGTGACTTCTATTCTCTGAACCCACTTTTGTGGCTATAACCACTTTATCTCTATTTTTTCTGCTATGCAGCCAGTTTCCGATAATAGTTTCAGACTCCCCACCTGTATTACCATCTACCCAATAAGAATAAGTATCTGCCGTATCTATAAAATCAAAACCTGCGGCCACAAAAGCATCCAAAATCTCAAAGGACTTCTTTTCATCAATGGTCCAGCCAAAAACATTACCTCCAAATACTATTGGAGCCACTTTAATACCGGATTGTCCTAATTCTCTTTTTTCCATAACGAAGTAATTAAATTTTAATAACTAAATACAGAGCTCAACAGCAACAATAATATGCCAACCTGCTGTAAACTTTAACGCAATGCTTACCAATTTATAGTTTTGGAATCCTATTTTAGTCAGTAAAAAGTAAATGTCCTCAGAAAAACTTTCAAATACTAAAGGATTATTTCCTCAAATGCATATACCTTTGATTTAATGATGACCCTGGACGAAATACTAGACAATATTTACCCCTTACCACCGGATTCAAAATCTATATTGAACGCTCATATCAAGCAAGTTGATTTCCCAAAAGGACATATTCTGTTGCGAGCGGACAAAATCGAAAACAAAATCTACTTTATTAAAAAGGGTATTGTCAGAGCGTTTTCCCAGACTCCTGATAGCGAAATAACTTTTTGGTTTGGGCATGAGGGAAGCACCGCCATTTCTATGAAAAGCTATGTACAAAATCAAAAGGGCTACGAGAATATTGAGCTACTGGAACATTGCGAGCTTTACGAAATTAAAATCCAAGAGCTGCAACAACTGTACAAACAAAATATTGACATAGCTAATTGGGGAAGAAAGTTTGCTGAACAGGAGCTGATAAAAACAGAAGAACGTTTGATTTCACTACAGTTTAAAAATGCAACCGAACGCTATAAAGAGCTCATGAGAGATCATCCACATTTATTGCAAAGAGTCCAATTAGGGCATATTGCATCTTATCTAGGTATTACGCAGGTAAGTTTAAGCAGAATAAGAGCAGATATAAAGTAAATATATATCCTCTGGCTGCCCCCATAAATCTTAACTGAAATTATCTTTAAATATTTTTATTTTTTATTTTTTATCATTTGTAAAATTCCGGCAGCTTTCTGTTGCTGACCTTTGCCCAAATTAAAATAAAAACAATGAACTGGATTATTCTCATTATTGGCGGATTATTTGAAGTAGCATTTGCTTCTTGCCTGGGAAAAGCAAAAGAAACAACTGGAAATGAAACGTATTTATGGTACGGACTTTTTTTAGTAACACTTACCATTAGTATGGGCTTGTTAATTAAGGCCACACAAACTTTACCTATTGGTACAGCCTACGCTGTTTGGACAGGAATTGGTGCTGTAGGTACGGTATTGGTTGGAATATTCGTATTTAAAGATCCTGCAAGCTTCTGGAGACTATTTTTTATAACTACACTAATAGCATCTATTATTGGCTTAAAAGCTGTTTCCAATTAGAAACAGTACAAACAGTTTTTGTTGTATTACAAAAGGAAGCCTAAGCACAGTAAAAAACTTTGGTATCTCAATCTTATGAGTCTGTCTCCTATATTTGCAGCAAGCAAATACAGGAGACAGACCTATAATAAATTGGAGCAAACTTCTAACGTATATATTAAGTTTACCTAAATATCAAAATAGTATGTAGAATTGACTTTTTGAAGCACTTTACTTTTTCAGCTTTTCTTACAAACAGTCATCTACAAGGTAAACAATTGATTCATAATTTTTTCCCACGGCATCAGACAAAGACATCTCACAAGTTTTACTGGACGAATAATATCCATCAAAAAAACCAGAGGCATTCACTTCTTTAGCCTCCATTTCAGCTGCCGAATGTGTCAATTCAGGAAATAGAAAACCTCTGTCTCCCGCCATTCCACAACAATTAGCATTAAACGGTACAGTTACCTGTTCGGCAAAAAATGCTGCTACTTTATTAAACTTAGCATTCAGTCCCATCTTTTTCAATGAACAAACAGGATGCAATACGATATTCTTTTTCTTCCTTTGCAATTTTGCTCTGGGGATAATAAACTCATCAATATAATCTATACTATCAATAATCCGCATCGCATCTAAACGTTGCCTATTCTCTTCTGTCAAATATTTACGGCTCTCTTGTAAAGTATGTGTACAGGAACTTACATCTAACATTACAGGTAACTTTCCTTGCTTACTTTCTAACCAAATTTGCTCTATAGATTGATTGGCCGCAAATGTAAAGGCCTTTTGATAACCTTTTGACGAAAACATCTGTCCGCAGCACAAAGAAGCTATCTTTTCTGGAATAATGAAACTTATGCCTACTTTAGCCGAAATACTGGCTATCGTATCTATCATATTCTTTTTGCCGCTTATAGCCGGTCCACCCATCATTCTTGAAATACAGGTTGGCATATAAACCACAGCATCTTCGGCAGTACTTTTCACATACTTAGACTGGATATTACCTGTTGTTTTGATCTGATTAGACCATAACGGTGTGGCAGGAACAATATTTCTCAATACCTTGGTAATTTTCACAGTAGTATTCTTACCAAATACCTGATTTAAACCATTGGCAGCCTTAACTGCAAACTCTGTTGCCGATGAGGTAATTCCAAAGTTTTTGGCTAATTGCAACGCTACATTATTGGCAAAATCACTGTGATTTTCTCGTCTCAGCCGTTTTACCAGGTCTCCGGTATTAATATCAACCGGACAAGCCGATGCACAAGATCCATCCACAGCACAGGTATCTAGACCATCGTACTGATACTGTTCCAATAAAGTATCATAATCTGCTTTTTTGCCTTTTTTCTTTAAAGTATGCAACTCACGCCGTACTACAATACGTTGTCTTGGTGTTAACGTCAGGTTTCTGCTTGGGCAAACATGTTCGCAATAACCACACTCCATACATTTATCCACTTCCTGCTCTACGGTTGGCAGATCTTTAAGATGGGTAATATGCGCCTTTTTATTTTCGTTGATAATAACACCCGGATTTAACAAATTACATGGATCTACAACCTGCTTCAATTGTTTCATGATCTCGTAAATATCATTTCCCCACTCTGTAGCTATAAACGGAGCCATATTTCTGCCCGTTCCATGCTCGGCTTTTAAAGTGCCTTTGTATTTATCTACCACCAGCGTTACCACATCTTTCAGAAATCTGTCATAACGTTCTACTTCTGTTGGTGTGCTAAAAGATTGTGTAACTACAAAATGGATGTTTCCGTCTTTAGCATGACCAAATATAATGGCATTGCTATAATCGTAAGCTTTAAATAACTTTTGCAAATCCAATATAGCATCGCCCAATGTATGTACAGGGAAAGCAATATCTTCCAATATTACTGTACTACCACTTGCCCTCACTGCTCCTACAGATGGGAACATACCTTTTCTTAAGGTCCATAAAAAAGCTTGTTCTGCTGGTACAGTTGTAAAAACAGCCGGACTTAACAAAGAAAGGTCTGCAGATAGCTCTAAAAACTGATTGATTTTTTGTTCCAGTTCTTCTTTTGAATCCGCCTGATATTCTATCAATAAAGCTGCCGCTGGTTCGGGCAAAGTTTTCAAAATATCCGGCACTCCTTTGATATCTTCTATAGACCGTAAAGATGCCCTATCCATTAGCTCAACTGCCTCGGCGCCCGTATCGGTTAAAGGTACAATTGCTTTACAGGCCTCGTAGATATTTGGAAAATACAATAAAGTAGTCGATTTTTCGCGATAATCATCCACTGTATTCATCACTGCCTCGGCAATAAAACCTAAAGTTCCCTCGCCTCCTATCAGCAAATGAGCCAATATATCTAAAGGATGTTCAAAATCTACAAAGGAGTTTACAGAATAACCTACGGTGTTTTTTGTCTGGTATTTGTGTCTGATAATATCAAAAAGCTCTTGATTGGCTAACACATGCTCCCTCAAACTTTTTAAGGTCGCGTAAATATCCGGACATTCTAATTGAAACCTTTCGTAATCTGCCTGCGTTTCGGTACTGAATGTTTTCCCATTGGGAAGTATAAAACGAATATATTGGGTAGTATGATAAGAATTATGATGTACTCCGCAACACATTCCACTGGAATTGTTTGATAAAATCCCCCCCATCATCGCAGAGTTAATACTCGACGGATCGGGTCCTATTTTTTTACCGTATGATTTTAAATAGTTATTAACCGCAGCCCCAATTACTCCGGGCTGAACTCTTACCTGTGCTCCATTATTCTCTACCTTTACTTTATTCCAATACTGACTCAGGTCTACTAAAATTCCGTCTGTGATAGATTGTCCGGAAAGACTGGTTCCTCCGGTCCTGAAAGTTAAAGGAACCTGATGCTGATGAGAAAACTTAAATAAGGCTATTATTTCATCTACCGACACAGGCTGCACAACAGCCTTAGGTGTCAGATGATAAAACCCTGCATCAGAAGCATAAGCTACTACATCAATTAAACGGTCTTTTATACGGTTTTTAGGGATAATTGAGGTTAAGAGTTCTCCAATATTCATTTTAACACAATTAGATATTCGGATGCAAACTATAAAGAGTTTTTTAAGAAAAAAATAAAAAACGCAATATGTAACGTATCTAAAGTTGCCACACTCAGACACATTACATATAACCATTTTTCACAAGAAGTGTTCATTAATACGCCGATAAATCGGCCAGCCTTGGCAAGGCCTGATTATTAACTATAAATAAGTTCTGTTAATCGGCTTTTTTACTTACCGCAAGCATACAAATCATAGTAATAAGAGCATTGATAATAATAAGCTCAAATCCTATAGAATACCCAAACCAGTTCAATGATTCTTTATCTACTATAAAAGACAGGATAGGAGAAAGTATACAAATATAAGGTACCAGCTTGTCTTTCACTGCTCTTTTAGAGAGCATACCAAAGGCGAATAGCCCCAACAATGGTCCATAAGTATAACCTGCAGCTTTAAAAATAGCATTTACAACAGAATCGTCATTGATTAATTTAAATACCAATACCACTAAAAATATAAGGAACGAGAAACCTATATGTACCCAATGTCTGGTTTTTACCAATTGCGGATCATTGGTGTTTTCTTTTTTATCAAAATGCAGAAAATCTACACAAAAAGATGTTGTAAGTGCTGTTAGTGCCGAGTCTGTGGTAGCAAAAGTAGCGGCCGTTAAACCTAACATAAATACTATTGCCGGAACAACACCCAGATAGTTTAAGGCAATTTCGGGAAATAAATGATCGGGTGTACCTAATGCCGCAGTATCTATCCCTTTTGCATGGGCATAAATATAAAGCAAGGCACCTACGCTTAAAAAGAAAAGGTTCATAACCACAAATATCCCTGTAAAAGAAAGCATATTCTTTTGTGCTTCTTTAATGTTTTTACAACTCAGGTTCTTTTGCATCAGATCCTGATCCAGTCCGGTCATGGCAATGGTAATAAATATCCCTCCTAAAAACTGTTTGATAAAATGGTTTTTATTGGTTCCAAAATCATCCCAGAAAAATATCTTTGAATAAGAACTTTCTTTAACCGCTTCAAAAGTTTGCGCCAGGTTAAGGTCTAAACTTTTCGATATAAAATAAATGGATAATACCACAGATAGCAATAGAAAAACAGTTTGCAAAGTATCTGTGATAATAATAGTTTTCAGTCCTCCTTTAAAAGTGTACGACCAAATCAGCACTAAACAGATAACTATAGTTACCCAAAAAGGGACATTCCAGGTATCAAAAATAAACTTTTGCAATACAATAGCCACCAGATATAACCTAAAGGCTGACCCGATGGTTCTGGATACCAGAAATATCATGGCGCCCGATTTATAGCTCCAATAACCAAAGCGTTTTTCCAGATAAGTATAAATAGAAATCAGATGCAGACGATAGTATAACGGCAATAAAACCGTTGCTATTAACAAAAAGCCCACTGCGTTACCCAGTACAAACTGAAAATAACCAAAAGCAGTTTTTTCTACAGCACCGGGAACCGAAATAAACGTTACTCCGGAAAGAGCAGTTCCTATCATACCAAAGGCAACAAAATACCATTTGGAGTTTCTGTTAGCTATAAAGAAAGTAGAGTTATCCGATGATTTTTTCGACGTAAAGTGAGATATCACTATCAGTACAGAAAAATACACCAATAAAAAGGTCAATAATAGAGCTGGAGACATATTACTTATTTATCGTTGTTTAAACTTCTTAAAAAATTAGTCATTACCTACCCTCATAAATAGCAGGATGTTGTATTAAATAAGGCTTTCCCTAAATCTTTAAACAGGCCCAAAAGCTACCCACAAGATGAGAAATATTATTCAAAAAATTAATGGTGCTGATAGTTTTCTATAGCTTTTCTAACGTTACCAAATTGCTCTAACAATTGGGCAGCCTCTTCTTGTGTTGCTCCGGTATCTGCCATAATCATTCTGATACCACGACTGAATAATTTATTGTTAGTTAACTGCATATCCACCATTTTATTTCCTTTTACCCTACCTAACTGAATCATTACGGTGGTACTTAACATATTTAACGCCATTTTCTGCGCTGTACCCGATTTCATACGGGTAGAACCTGACACAAACTCTGGCCCCACAACAATTTCCACAGGATATTGTGCTACCGCAGCAACCGGACTCCCCGAATTACACACAATACAGCCGGTAACTATACCATTCTTATTGGCACTTTCCAATCCACCAATAACATAAGGTGTTGTTCCCGAGGCCGCAATACCTACCACTACATCATCTTCGTTAATAGCAAATTCCTGTAAATCTAACCAGGCCTGATTATAGTCATCCTCAGCATTTTCAACTGCTTTTCTGATAGCAGTGTCCCCTCCTGCAATAATTCCAACAACCCAGTCAAATGGAACACCAAAAGTCGGAGGACATTCCGAGGCATCTAACACCCCTAACCTACCACTGGTTCCGGCTCCTATATAAAACAACCGCCCTCCCTTCTTCATCCTTTCTGTAGCTATTGTAGCCAATTTTTCTATCTGTGGCAAAGATTTGGATACACTATTTGCTACAGTAGCATCTTCCTTATTGATATTTGTTAAAATATCATGGATAGACATTTTATCTAAATCATTATAATTTGATTCGCTTTCGGTTGTAAATTCCATATTCACTTAATGATTTTTATGTTCACTTTTATATTACTTCACACTTAAGCCCGTTCCGTACGAATAAGCTTTTGATATACTTACCGGCAATTTACCCGATGTATTTATTTCTTTTTTCAATACCTTCATAGCTGTTTCATGCATGATAGGGTCATCTTCGTAACACACCACCAGATTTTTTGCATTAACTATATTGCCTGCTGCATAAGGATTACCAAATACAAAATTTAAAACGTTATTTTTTTGTTGTAATTGTTGTAGTAACGACCACGATGCCGTACTAATACCAAAATTATTTGCCGGATTTTTGCTGTAACCATGTAAACCCACAATAATTTTATTGTAATTAACACCTATTTTATTCAGCAATTCTAATTGCTGATTTTCTGTAGATATATTACTAAAAAGGAATACATCTGCCTTAAATTCTTTGTTCAATGCCTTAGCAAAATCGTTTTCATTTGCTGCTCCTATAGCTACATAAGCTACTTTAGAGCTATCTGAAAAATTAAAAATATCTTCATCTTTTTGATCTGCCAATGTAATGGCCTGTTCATATATTTCTCTTTTTACATTATAGACATCTTTATTTAATTTTTGTACAAGCTGAAAGGTGTCAACCACATGATGCTTTTGCACCTGCAGATTATATTTTGCCAGCAATACCCGGTTTACTTTTTCGTCTATATCTTTCCAGCTCATTTCGCCTTTTCTAATAGACTGTCTTATTTTTTTGATGGCTCCTTTAATATCTCCGGGAAGGCAAAGCATATCGTTTCCGGCTATAATAGATTTAGCTGCCGCTAAGCCCTGCGGATAAAATTTAGCTACCCCTTTCATCTCCAGTGCATCGGTAAAAGTTAATCCGTTAAAATGGACTTCTTTTCTTAAAAGGTCTGTTACATTATTCTTAGATATGGAGGTTGCCTTGTTTTCTTCGGCATCAATAGCCGGAATATACAAATGCGCCATCATCATACTACCAACACCTGCTTCGGTCAACTTTCTAAAGGGATACAGCTCCAGTTTCTCTAAATCTTCTTTCGATTTCAAGATTACCGGTAAATCGTAATGCGAGTCTACACTTACATCGCCATGTCCGGGGAAATGCTTGGCACAGGCCATTACACCATTATCCTGCATACCTTTGGTTATTTGCACTCCCATATTGGCTACCATATTTTTGTCTTCACCAAAAGAACGGACATTAATTACCGGATTAGCAGGATTATTATTTATATCTACTACTGGCGCATAATTAACGTGTATACCCGCTAATTTGCACTGTTCTGCAATAGCTTTTCCGGTAAGATATGCCAGTTGTGGATTGTGTGTTGCTCCAATAGTTAATTGATTTGGAAATGGTTTTACATCAGAAAAACGCATACCTACTCCGGTTTCTCCATCAATAGTAACCATAAGCGGAATACGTGACATAGCCTGCAGTTTATTCAGAATTTCTGCTTGTTTTAAAGCCTCGCCCTGGAATAAACATAATGCACCAATTTTATATTTTTTCACATCACGGGTCACTTTTTCCTCAAAGAATACATCTTTACCACCCTGTTTTTCTGACACCCTGATTACCATTAACTGGGTTATTTTTTGTCTTTTTGATAGCTTCCTTTGTACACTATCTGCCCAATGCCTTGCTTCCGGAGTTTTCTCTAAAAACATTTGGCCCTGTGCCTGTACAGAAAAAGCAACTGCGGCTAAAAGCAAATATCTCTTCATTATATTCTTTATAAAAATCAAAAGTTTAAAGTCTAAAAACTACAGGATATATTTATCTACCTGAGTTCGACTCATATTTCATTGTTTTTGAGTGATTTGTACATTATTTCATGTTTAGTTCCGAAGTAAATTCGGAAGACGCTCCTATTTTTGTCATTGCGAGGAACGAAGCAATCTCTTTTGGCATTACTCTCATAACCTTTTTATAACCGAACTCAAGTTATTCATATCCTACTGCTACTGTATATATACTAACTTTGTTATTTTTCCGTCCATGGTACTCACCACCACCTGTCCTGTCCGAATAGGTTGTATGGTATTTACCAAACTATTGGATGTTTTATACTGCCATATCACTTCTCCATCTTTTCTACTAAGTGCACTAACCAAACCAGAATGCGATGGCACAAAAACTAACCCTCCACTTTCTGTTATAGCCGTTGGGCTGATTTCATACGGCAACTGCAATGAAGATTTCCATGTCTCCCGATATTCATCTCCCAATGTCGATACTCCGAACACCTTTCCATCCATAGTTTTAACATATACAATAGACGAATCCTGAGAAATGCCTATAGACTCCCGCGGTCTGTTCTCAGGGTTGGTATGTCGCCATACTACGTTTCCTGTTTCTGCATCAAATGCTGTTAAAAACCTATCCGGTGCGGCAATAAATATTTTTCCTTCACTAGCTACAGGATAACAGGCAGCCGGCGAATACATTCTATTTGCCGATCCGTTGTTCCATTTCCACACTTCTTTACCTGTATGCTTATCCAGTGCATATAAATGCCGCCCCCAGCTTCCAAAATAAACTTTATCCCTATACAGCAAGGGCCTGCTTACCACAAAACCCTCTACATCTTGATATTGCCAAACCAGTTCACCATTAGTTACATTAATCGCCCTAAACACATGGTCAGAACTACCTATATAAGCTATACCATCAGCTATAACCGGACTTCCCAGTACTGCTTTTTGTGTTGCTACTTTCCACAGAAGTTTACCTTTATCCGCTGATAAACCGTAAATAAATCCATCTGAAGAACCAACCACCACATAACTTTTATAAACAGCCGGTGTAGAATATATTTTTCCTTGCGTTTGGTATTGCCATGCTTTTTTACCGTTTTTCTCGTGAAGCGCATAAACCTCACCTTTAGTATTAGCCGTAATCAAAAACTTTTTATATAATGCTATACCTGTTCCTAAATCGCTATCATCTTCAAATTCCCAGACTTTACTGACTGAAGTTTGTTTGGAGTTTATGGAATAATCTGGCCGCTTATAAGCTTTTTTATCCCAATCTCCAACGTGTTCCAGAGAAAGCTCCAGCCATTTCCTGGAAGCTGATTGAAAAGGTCTTTTTTCTTCAAACCTTACTTTTTGATTATCCAGGCTGACTATATTATAGCCTCCCACAGTATCTTTAGCTCGCAGATTAGAACGGCACATGACATTATTTATACCTTCCGAATGATACAATCTGTTGGTATGACCATGCCCGCATATCATAAACTTTATTTGATGCTGCTTTAGCAGATCTATTGCACTGTACCAGTTGTTTAATGATGAATCTTGCGGATAATGGTTTACATATACAATAGGTTTATTACCTACAGTTTTAAGTTTTTGATGTAGCCAAACAATATCTTCTCTTGGAATTTGCCCGGGCCCCATTCTCATATTGGGACCAGAACCTGTTCCCAGAAATACAAAGCCCTTATGTTCAAACGAAAAAGTGCCGGAACCAAAAATGCGGTTAAACGAATTACTTCCACTTTCAGACCAATTGGTATCATGATTTCCCGGTATAGCATACCAGGGCTTTTGCAATTGATCCAGAATATTTTTCGCCAGTTTCAATTCCTCATCAGCACCAAATTCAGTAACATCTCCTGAAACAATCACAAACTCTATTTCCGGATTTGAATTAATATCTTTTACTGTATTTTCAAGGTCATCAGCTCCGGTAGCATTCCCCACATGGGTATCAGTTACCAAAGCAAATTTGATAGGCTGCGCATAACTACCTATTGCAGCAACCACTAACAACAACAGTAAAAACAATTTTTTATTCATCCGTTTCTAAGTTTTTGTTCATGTAAACCATAGAACCTGCACTCAAATTTAGTAAATGCATTTTTATTTATGCGTATTTATGCGTTAATATTTTATAAAAACGCAATTATTTGCAATTATTTTACTTTCACCTTTAATTCATTAGCTGGCTGACTCTCATTTTTCAATCTATCAATTGCGGTTACAGTATAAATGTATTTCTGATAAGGCTTTGCTGTTGTATCTGTAAAATTGGTATTCTCTGTTCCAAATATGACTTTTAAGATATTCCGGGATTGAGTGATATCCATTTTTTCTCCTGATTTTACACGATAAACTACATAACCATAAGCACTTTCTCCGTCTCTTACCGTATAGGGTTTATTCCATACCAATGTATTTTTATATTTCCTTAGCTTAAGCGGAGGTAATGGAGGTGTATGGTCTAACCAGGGCATTTGCGGAACCAAAGCAACGGTATTATATAAATTGGCTCTTAACGAATCCTGAAAAGCAGCCATATTATTGGTTAAAGATTTGGAACTGAAATACAGACTTCCACCGATATTGGAGTTTTGTCTTAAATAACGAATCTGTCTTGGCATTTGTGTTGGATCATCCCAACCATTCTTTTTTTCGTTTAATCGGTAAATCCCATGTCCAATATAAACATGACGACCATAGCTTTGCTTAGCCCACCAATCCACCAGTTTCTCATACGCTGCCGGGGCGTAATTGAAAGGAAAATACAACTGAGGATTAATATAATCTATCCAGCCTACCTTAATCCATTTTTTGGTATCGGCATACAATTGCGAATAATGTTCAAAACCTGAAGTAGACGACCCTATTTCAGGATCCTGACTATTTCTATAAATAGCCGACGGTGAAATACCGTATTTCACATATTTCTTTACAGACTTGATACTATCGCCTATATCTTTAATTAACAAATCAACATTATGCCTTCTCCAATCGGCTATATTTTTAATACCATAAGCATACTGCTTAAATGTTAAAGTATCAGGCATAAGTTCTTTATCCGGATATGGATAAAAATAATCGTCAAAATGCACTCCATCTATATCGTAATGACGGACTACTTCCATGACTACCTTATTGATATACTGCCTTACCTCTGGTAATCCCGGATTAAAATATTTTTTGTTCCCATAGGTAAAAAACCATTCTGGTTTTTTAAAGGTGATATGATCTTTACTAACCAGTTTTTCATTATTATCGGTAGTTGCCCTGTACGGATTAAACCAGGCATGCAATTCCATTCCTCTTTTATGAGCTTCTTCTATCGCAAAAGCCAAAGGATCATAAAAAGGCTGAGGAGCTTTACCTTGCTCTCCACTCAGAAATGCGCTCCACAACTCTTGCCCTTTAGCAAAGAAAGCATCTGCAGATGGTCGTACCTGAAACATAATGGCATTCATTCCATTTTTTTGGTGCTCGTCAAATATCCAGATCAGCTCTTCTTTTTGTAGCTCCGTAGAAAGACCGGGTTTAGATGGCCAATCAATATTTTTCACGGTGGCTACCCATACACCACGAAATTCTCTTTTAGGGTTATCTTGCGAAAAAACTTTTGAAAAAGCTAGTATAAATAAGAAAATAAAGACAATAGTTTTCCTGATAGCTAATACCATGTTATGCTATTTATTTTTAAAAAAGGCTACCAAAAAAGCTATCATTATGCTTTTCCGATAACCTTTAAGTTGATTTTATGGATTACTTAATTGATTCTTTGTAAGCGAATTTAATTAATGATAAATCTCCTTTTGCATCCTGCCCGATTTCCCAAAACATAATACCATTAGCTCTGTCTTTTGCCAATTGAACTTTTTGCTGAATCAATGGAAAGCCATTATAATAATACACCTTACTATCTACTGTATAGGTATGTATATTAGCATCCTTGTCAGCACCATTACTTAACAAATCTCTAAAAGACACAGCATCTTTATTATCACTTGTTTTTCCGTATGCTGGCAGCCCTAGAACAGCTTTCTTCTTCGGTAATCCTTTTTGAAGCAACCATACATCCAAAACATCTTCCGCCATTTTATAGGAAGAATGATTAGAATCTCCTGCCCAGCCAGCACCATCATACACCATCAGATTCACAAAATCGCAAGCATCAATGGCATTCTGAGTGATTCCATCTTTGATAGGTCCGGCGTATACCCCTGCAGTAACTGCCATACTTAAGCTTCTATGCCAGCTATTTAATTCATTAGCCAGCTCTTGCATAAATATACCAAAACTAACATCATTCCCTTTGCTCGCATCGGGATACTCCCAATCCATATCCACTCCATCAAACTGATTTTCCAGAGTATATTTTACTATATTATTAATAAAGCTTTTTCTACTAACAGGATTTGACAGAAGAGTGGTATAAATTTTACTATCCCCATTAAGCGCAATAATAGCTTTTGCTTTATGTCGCTTAATTAATGTCACTACCTCTTTTAAACCATTTTTCGAATTATCCAAAATCACAGTACCATCTGCTTTAGGCTTCAGAAAAGAATAGATCACATGGGTGGCGCCATCTAAACTAGTAGTATCTATATCTGCAATAGCACGATATGCAGGATAATAAATCACTCTTTTAAAGGATTCATCCGGCTTGTAGGGAGTAGTTGGTTTCTCCAATTGTCCCGCACCATAACCATCCGGAACCCAGGCAATATCCTTTTTACAGGAAGAAAAAGACGCTATTGCCGCAATACTCAAAATTAAAAGTCTTTTCATAATTTATTGTCTATTGACTTCCCCCAACTATATAGTTAGGGGAAGGAATAAAAATCTATCTTTTTACTTGATCAAGAGCCAAACCATAAGGCGCATAGCCTTTGATTAAGAAATCTACAACACCCGTTTTCAAGTTATAACGCTTAATTCCTGAATTCGCTGCAGAGGCACCAAACGTAGGTGGATTGTTTCCTGCAACGGTAGAATTATGTCTGTAACCATAGTACAAATACCCTTCTCCATCTGCATTTACGTCTATATCTAAACCTGTTACATAAATATATTCTCCCGCAGCCCCTTGAATGCTGTAGTTCGCTGCCTCTATCTTCATACTGGCATCATTATCTATAGATATAACATTCGAACCATCAATGTTAGCTCTATAAATTCCTGTTGAACGCCCTGCATCCTCACGGTTTGTTGCAAAATATATATAGTTATGCTGCTTATCTACCACAAAAGATCTAATTGCATGTTTAGAAATATCAGTAGTAAATTTACCTATATAATCCCCTGCCTGGTTAAACTTAAAGATTCCCTTTCCTGTAGTACCCGCCATAGAAACCCACATCTCACTTCCTACCTCTTTAATATCTGAATAGAAGTATGTCGAAATAGCCTCGCCAGCAATAGTCGCATCTATTTTTAGTTTTATAGCAGGATAAACAGCTTCATTAGAAGAAGCATTCACAACTCTTACTCCCCAGTTTCTACATGTCCACCAAATATTGCCATACTGATCAACGGTATGCATCCACGGATCATCTCTATAATCTAGAGTTGTCGCAACAGGTTTAGTTATAAGTTTTTCATTGGAACCATCCAAATTAAATGATTTCAGATAGCCATCAGCAATAAGAGCTGCCCCACTACCTACATAGGAAGTCCCTAAACCTGTTTCAGAAACGTAAAGTTTATCTCCCTTAACGGAAACTCCAAAAGTATTAAACCCGGTACTAATCCCTAAATCTTCTACTTGTGGTGCAGTGTTTACTGTTAATTTATACCTGTAAATCTTTTTAGTAAAAGCATCAGCAAAATAAATTGTCTTGGCGAGCTCTCCTTTTACCTTAACAGTAACTTCAGAAGTCAGTTGCTCTACACCATCATTAACCGTTAATGTTACCAGATGGTCTCCCTCTGTAACAAACTGCACAGTAGGACTCTTATCTGTTGAAGTACCACCCTCTCCAAAATCCCAGGAATAGGTAAGATCCTGTCCCGGATAACTAAACGCCTTTGCATCAAAGGTTACATCTTCATAAATTGCAATATTTTCCGGTACTATAATCTTCGGCAACATTTTTTCAAGCTTAATCTTTTTAATCATTTCAGCTTCTTTTCCACCCTGCCATGTTTTTAATGTAACGGTATATTCACCCGGCAACTCATAATAAACTGTATCCGGAACCATTTTATCTGATTCAGAAATATCATGTAAACCTTTTTTATCCAATACTTTTCCTCCAGGGAACTGCCAATGAAATTTATCAGCATTCTTAGACCTATTGGTTATAACAACTTTTGCAGGCGCTGTTAGTACACCTTTTGGGAAGTCGAAATTGGCAAGGTAATCTCCTTGTTGTCCAATACCCGAAATCTCCTGCTTTGAACAGCTTAGCAAAACCAAGCCCATCAAAAAATATAATAAACGAAATTTCTTCATAACTTATAGTTTTATATCAAAAGTTCTGGAACTTGATGTTTTTGTATTTGTAGGTGTTACCGCATCCACATCTATCACAATAGAATAATTACCTACTTTTTTCAAATCTGTAACAATAGGCACCAACATATCCCTCTCTAGCTCTGCCTTGAGGTTAGCCATCCCTTTGGCCGATAGTACGTAAGTTCCTCCATTAGTAAAATGATCTGGTGTTGCTGTAGGAAACAACAACAAATAATCGGCTTTGGTAATATTATAGGCTAACAATCCTTTCAATATATCCCATTCCTGATCATTTAGTTTAGTGATTAATGAAGGGTCATTAGGATAAGATCCGTCTCTATGTTCTACTTCATACTCATATGGAATCACATAATTATTTGTATGGGTAACCCAATAATTATCCATTTGAGCGCTACCTACTTCGAGTAATACATTCTTTCTTACAATTGAATCTACAACAGTCAAGGTAGAAACATCATCAGATTTAGTAATAATATGCGTACCTTGTTTCAAGGTCATATCTATACCAAATGACTCTACTATATTATCATAGATTCCCACTTTCTGAAACCTATCATCTCTCTGCCAGGTAGAAGCCGTAACTATTAAAGTATCTCCAAAGTTAACTTTTGTATTATTGTAAGATACTCGTAATTGAGCGGCATATTCGTTATTTGTCGTTCCTAAGTCTGCAATAGGATCATTCTTCTTACAAGAAACAACAAAGAAAACTACCATTAGAACAGACACATATTTATACAAACTCTTTCTCATAAACTTAGTTTTTTAATGTTGACATCTCTGCCCACCATACCGGAGTGAAGCACCAATTCCTAGCTGTAGCACCTAATCTTGCTATTTCTTTTGGGTTATATACATATTCAGTTTCAGGATCATACGGAAATCTTTGAATATATCTGCCCTGCCATTCATTAAGAGCATATTTAGGGTAATAAAAATCCGGATAAGCAGTTGTACTATAACCATATCTCCTAATGTCTGACCAGGTTTCAGGTTGCAAATAAAGAGCTACATATTTTTGCATCATAATATGACTGATTTTAAGACTCCCCCCGTCTTGTGCTACTTTGGAAGATCCTAGGAAATTAATAATCTGACCATCTGGAATTTCTAATCTTTTCATGTTTAAAGAGATTCCTTCCTGATAAGACTTTAGTGCACCATCATAATCCTCTAAATAAAATTGAGCTTCAGCTTTAATAAAATACAATTCTTCCTTTAAAAGAATTGGAAAAGGGGAATCGTCCTTTGTCCAAAGCCCTCCGTATAAATTAGCAAAATCTTTTTGATCTGTTTTATTTGGTAAAGAAGCATCCTTCAATCCCTCTGTCAACTTAGCTCCTAAATACTTATTATTATCTCCGGGAGTAGTTAATTTATATAATCGGGGATCGTATATATTATTAGCAGCATCAACCGTCAAAGATTTCATAAAAACATCCGTTGGCAACGTTTCGTTCAACTTATTGGTAATTACAGCAAAATTCCATTCTGGTTGTGATCTGGCAGGTCCCCAAAGATTTCTCTCCCAGGTAACTTTGCTATCCAAAGGATACATAAATATCGCATCCGAAAACCCGGCTAATGCATCATTTACAATTGTTAATAACTCTTGATACCCCCCTTTAAAATTCGCCGTACGCAATTTCAAACGAGCCTTAGTCGCCAAAGCAAAAGACTTCCATTTGTTCAGATCTCCCTTATAAATAAGATCAGATTTATCATTCATTGTAGAAGCCAGCTCGCTTACATTGTTTAAATCAGCTATACCTTCATCCAAAAGCTTTTCAATACCTTGTAATACTTGCTCCTGAGAATCATATTTTGGATTAAATGAATCCGTAAACGCTTCACTGAACGGTAAATCTCCGAACACATCAGTTGTCGTCAGATAACTATACGCTAAAATTATTTTCCCCACACCCGCATAGTTATTAGACTTCTCTTCCATAGCCTTCTTCAGCATATCATTTACATTTGCCCCTACATCAAAATAATGAAAACGCCAGGAAGCTTGTCTAAGGATTCCATTATAATTCCAGGTATCTGTAATAGCATCATTGTTTCCTGTTCTCATTGTAAAGTAGTAACTATGATAAGCAGCAAATCTGGCCTGCGAATATAGACTATAAGCCAAATTGGCCTCAATAGCAGGAAGCCTCAATTTAGTTCCTACATTTGTGGGTTGTTTTGGATTCTCATTTAAATCCAACTTATTACATGAGACAATAAGAAAACCCAATAAAACAACGTATAAATATTTAAAGTTCTTTTTCATATGCTCAATCCCTATAACGTAATATTTAAACCTAATGAATATGTTCTCGGCAATGGAATAGCTCCATTATCCACTCCCATAGTACTTGCACCTCCTGCACCACCTGCATTAGGCCCCGCACTATTAACTTCCGGATCTCCGCCAGAATAATTAGTAATAATAATTGGATTTTGAGCAGAGAACTCTAGCCCTATATTACGTAAACCTAATCTGGAAGACAGTTTTTTAGGCATAGAATATCCTAAAGTAATATACCTTACACGCGCCCAATTCACTTTTTCAATAAAATTAGTCCCTACCTGATAGTAGTTATTTGCAAAAAAACTATAATCCAACACCACTGTCTTCGTATTTTTCACATAAGAGCCATCATCTTGTTGCACTACCCCATTAAATACAAATTCTTTATCCCTCCATTGTCCAACGTCATAAGCTGTTCCTACAGACATCATTCTTTGGCGACTGGCATTAAAAATATCACCACCAAACCTAAAATCCCACAGGAATGAAAGACTAAATTGTTTATATTTCAAATTGTTAATAAGTCCGATATTAAATTCAGGCTCCCTGTTTCCGATATACTTCTCATCATCTTTAGTCCCTGCTATAACCGGATAACCATTTTTATCAATTATTGTATAACCATCTTCATTCTTCTTGTAATCATAACCAACAACCCCTAATACTGGCTTATTTAAGGTTGAGGCTGCTTTTCCTCCATTAAGCTGAGCGTTAGTATAAGGGAATGTTATGATATCACCAGGAAACTCTAACACTTTAGAAGTATTTTTCCATGCATTTAATGTCGCACTCCAGGTAAAATCT
The DNA here is from genome assembly GCF_042678145.1 of Pseudopedobacter beijingensis. NCBI lineage: Bacteria > Pseudomonadati > Bacteroidota > Sphingobacteriia > Sphingobacteriales > Sphingobacteriaceae > Pseudopedobacter > Pseudopedobacter beijingensis. Next base: position 261,110 of record NZ_JBHUDG010000015.1, read on the forward strand.
TTAGTTTTTACCGGAATACCATTTAGAGATATTTCATACCCTTTATTCTCTATAGACCCTATATTAAAAGTCATTTGAACGTTTGCAGAAGGTAAAGGAACACGGGTGGTCATAATCATATCAATACTTTTTCTATTATAATATGTCACATCCAAATTCAGACGCCTGCCAAAGAAGCTCCATTCTGAACCTAACTCAGTTTCAGAAGTACGCTCTGGCTTTAAATAAGGATTCCCGCTCAATGCAGACTTAACATATCCCCCTCCGACTGTTTGAACCTGATTCAGATTTGTATTTGTCCGATATATAGGCGCATCTTTTCCTACTTTTGCATAGCTAAACCTCAGCTTTCCAAACCAATCTTTTGCCTCCAACAACTCGCTATATGCAAAACTTGCCGAATAAGAAGGAGAGTAAAATGTTCTGGCATCTTTAGGTAACGTAGAAGTCCAATCGTTCCTTCCGGTAATACCAATAGCGAATATATTTTTATATTCTAATTTAAAATCACCATAAACAGCATAGCGTTGACGCCTTGACCAACTATCAGTAATGTTATAAGTAGTCTTATCAGCAACATTAGGAGAAAAAATTCCATCTGCAGTAAATTCTCTGGCTGAATAAGCTACGCTCTGACCATCATAATAATCACTGTTAATCCCCAATATTAAAGTAGCCCTAAAATCTTGATTAATTTTACGATCAAACGTAGTATTTAATGTAGATGTAATAAACTTAGTCAAACCATTAGATTCAGAAACACTACCATTAAAAGTATCTGCACTACCGGGTGTTCCGGGAGTTACTATTGTCCTATATTTAGAATTTGTTAAATCCTGCCCTAACCTATAATTCAACGTAATCCAATTAGATGGTTTATAAACCAAATTACCATTGATCAAGAAACGTTCTACATCATTCACTCTCGGATTACGCATTACACCCCACATAGGAGAAATTCTAGCATTCCGAGGATCATTTTCCTGATAAGTATAAAGAGGTTCCCCATTAGGCTTCTCATATTCCAAAATATCATACATCAAAGGATATAAAGAAATACTGTTAATCCATCCACCTGCACTAGCGCCTCCCAATCCCTCTTGAATATCATTTCTTATATAACTCATGGATGTAGTAAAATCCATTTTTGAACTAATCTTTGCAGTACCTTTTAACATCAGGTTTATTTTCTCCTGATTAGTATTAGGCACCATAGACCCTGCGTTTCTATAGCCTCCTGAAACATAATAATTTAATTTTTCTGTCCCACCATTAAGGTTCAGGTTTACATCATGAGTCACACCTGTTTGAAAAAACCTATCTACGTTATTATATACAGATTCGTCATACCTAAACTTTCTCCCCCATGAAGAAGCCACAGACTCATCAAAAACCCCTCCAGTCCCTAAAGTATATATTCCTTGCTGTTTAGCAGTTCTCCCCATAGTCTCTACAAAAGACTTATAGGAACCATTAATTTGCAATGCCCCTGCTTTTCCTTTCTTAGTAGTAATAATAATTGCACCAGAGGCAGCATCAATACCATAAAGCGCAGCAGCAGCAGCTCCTTTTAGTATAGATACATCTTCGATATCTTCGGGGTTAAAATCGGCCAAACGATTAACTGTTCCATTAGACGAAGAGTTATTAACACGAATACCATCCACAATCATTAATGGCTGATTATCCCCATTCATACTGGTAGACCCCCTTAAAATAATCTCCGAAGGCAAACCAGGAGACCCTCCTGACGAACTAATCTGTGCCCCAGCAATCTGCCCCTGTAAAGCATTGATAATGTTAGACTGATTAGATTCTCTCAAATCCTCTCCTTTTACATTCTGCACAGAATAGGTTAACGTTCTTTTATCACGTTCTATCCCTAAAGCGGTAACCACAACTTCATTCAGTGCTTTGGCATCACTAGCCAATACCACATTAATAGTAGTAGCACCCCCTACTGTTTTTTCCTGTGTTTGCATTCCCATAAAAGAGAACACCAATACAGCGTCTTTAGCTACAGAAACTTTATAGTTGCCGTTAATGTCTGTCTGGGTTGCTGATTTTGACCCCTTTACCGAAACCGATACACCGGGAAGAGGCATTCCATCATCTGCTGCCGTTACTCGCCCTGTAACATTAACCTGTTGGGCAAAAACATGCAAAGACATGAAAAAAAGGCCAATTATCCCTACGAGTAATCCTCTTTTCATACTTGTGTGATTTATTCTTATAAACAGTTAAAATTTAATTATGCGTTTTTAGGTAAATAATTTTGTTTTCGCTATAGCTAATCTAAACAGAAAAAACCAAATATGCAATATTATGCGTTTTTAATTTTTAAAAAATTAAAAACACGCAACTAGTAGCATAAAAAAGCGCCAAACAACTAAGACAACACACATTTACATGCGTAATTATCTTTGTATGTTTTGGCGCTTACTGAACCAATTATTGCTTAATAACCTTGAAAGTGCTTGTTAATTGCCCGCTATCCAATACTTTCACAAGATAAATAGCTGGTTTCAAATCTTTTAAAGACACTTCTATTTTTGAATTTACCGATTTCCCACTTAAAATCACCTTTCCTGCAATATCCGTCACCTGATAATCTAAAGCTACCTGAGCAGCATTCGAAATAAACACAATGTCTTTGGTTGGGTTAGGCGATACCGTTATAGCACTTAAACCATTATTAATTGATTTTACAGCATGTATATTAACCGATCCATCTTTATCCAACTGCTTTAAACGATAGTAATTAATTCCACTCAACGGATTTTCATCTATATATTGATAATCCAGTACTGTATTGGAATTTCCGTTTTCTGCTTTTGAGTAAACAGTAGCAATAGTCTCAAAATTTTGACCATCTCCGGAACGCTGCACTTCAAATTTATCGTTATTACTTTCACTGTGAGTTTTCCAAATCAGCGTATTTCTACCGTTTTTAATGGAAGCGGTAAAATCGGAAAGGGAAACTGGAAGAGCACCCTCAGATGTATAAGCAGCTAAACCATTATTAGTATCTAAATGATAAAAAGTGTAAGTTCCATTTACATTTTTAACAAAAGCCACATCTGCATAAGCATTTAAATTTGCGGTATAAGCTGTTGGAGCTAAAACAGCACTCCCTACTTCAGTAACACTTGCTGTTGATGGCATCGCAAAACTAGTTATTTTATATAACTTAAAGTTTAAACCTAAAACAGCGTCATGCGCACCAGAAACTGCTAGATATTTATCTCCACCTTCTTCAAAATACTCTGCATTACTGTATTTTTGGTCTATTAATGAAGTTGCAATAGACTTAGTATCAGTAATCACTCCTGCCGCATTACTTGAAATCCTTCTGGCTTCAACATTTAATGTATTTATCCATAAATCTGAGGTTAAAGAATTGGTTACTGGAGAAATTGATGACCTGGCTTCAGTAGCAGTTCCAGAGCCTCCTATCCCAGTAATTTTATGATGTAATGCAAAATCCTTACCATTTACAGTATTACAAACATAAATTTCATTGTTACTTGAGCCGCTTAAATAAATAATGGTACCAGTCCCCGTTCCGCTTACTGCAAAAGAATCTCCCGTACGAGCATCTACATTAATAGAAGAAACAGTTGGAGCTGCATCTGTCTCTGATGCCCATCTATAAATATAAACAACACCAGCACCTGTAGTCATATTACAAGCATAAATAACACCATCTGAAGTAACCCTTATTTTTGTGTATTTATAGCTTTTACCCCAGCCCTCATGGTCTGCAGGTGTTAAAGTAGTCAAAGTAGCCGGACTACTTAACGTACCATCTGGCTTTAAAATACTTATCTTATTATTTCTTTCCGGCAAATAAAGTTTATGGGTAACTTTATTATAAGCAATAGTTGTTTCTGAACCAGCAATCCCAATCAAAGATCCGGTTGCTGCAGGCTTAATTTCCCAATCCTTAGTGAATGTCACCTGTCCTTTCGCATTATACCCAGTTAATGCTACCAGCACAAAAAGATAAAGTAATCGTTTTTTCATAATTTTTATTTTTGATATAGATTTATTAGTATTTGGTTTTAATTTAAAACACACTTAATTAGCAATAGTTTTTATCACCTTTCTGTTGGTCGCCCCTTTCACAATCACATAATAAATTCCTCCTCTGGACAATTTCCCCTTTAATTTCAATTCAGTAAGCTTATCTTCCCCCAAAGCATGCTTCTTACTATAAACACGCTTTCCATCAATAGTTAAAACCTGTATTTCAACAGAATTATCGTTAAATTCAGGCAAATAGACTGTAAAATCTCCCAAATGAGGATTAGGATACAGCACTGGTTTTTCAACCTGCTCAACATCATTATTAATATTAACCTCAATACGGTCTATATTTCTTATCCCAAAATCTATCAGCTGCTGTCTTAAACGATAAAAACTTCTTCCTTTTAAAGGCTGTTCATCCACAAAAGAATAGCTTTTACCTGTATCATCAGTTTTAATAAATTCTTTCAGTAAAGTATAATCCACACCATTTACGGTTCTTTCCAGTATAAATTTTTGATGGTATTTTTCATGAGTAGTTTTCCAACTTACCAGCACCTCATCTCCCTCTTGTTTGACCACCAAATCCCGAACTATCTCCGGTGCAATAAAATTAACCTCTACCCCTTCATAATCCCGTGTAGTCTGATCGGTAGCAGTACGCACCAACTTAAATCTATTTCTCCCCAATACCGGATCCGGATGTTCTACCTCATAATTATTGGAAGTATTGTTATTAGCCTGCTTATTAACGGTTTTAAAGAGAGAGAAAGCACCATCTCCTGCCGCATAGTACAAATCAAACTTACTTACGTCACCTTCTGACAAAGATTTCCACCTTACCAAAATCTTATCTGCACTTTGGGTAGCAACAAAATCTGACACTTTCTCTGGAATTGATGTTTTCTCTTGCGTAGGCACACTTTCATTATGGAACCTGTCCAACGCTGTAACCTTATAATAATAGGTAATTGTAGGGTCCGTTATATTGTCCTCGTAAGTTAAGACCGTAGACGGAAGAACCGTCAGGATATTTTTTGGATCTTCAATATCAATATTCCCCGCCTCTGCCCTATACAACACATAACTTCTTATCTTATCAAACTCTGTAGCATTAGTTAAAGCAGGTGCACCCCATGATACACTTATTTTATTGGCCGACACAGCAAAAACCTGCAAATTAACCGGTGCTTGCGGAGCAACATTATCTTTCCATGCCATTTTAGGCAGAAGTGCTGGCTTTTGATAAAACCGTACACGCATAGAATCGGCAAAATTCAACTTATTATTTAAAATATCTTTAGTACTAAACACCACCTGCCCCATAACATTGGCATTTTTACGGTTAAGCCGTATTTGATCTGGAATCTGTTTATTACTTAACCAGGGTTGTTGATTTAAACTAGCATCATTCACTTTATAACCGGCCAAACCTATATAAATATGCCTGTTAAAAGCATTATTGTTCCACCACGGAACCACAATACTATAATCCGCACCCGCCTGACCTATATGCCAATACACCTGAGGGATCAGATAATCTATCCACTCTTCCTGCAACCATTTTTTAGAGTCCGCAAAGTTGGCCGAATAATGTTGTAAACCAGTTGTATTTGAACCTATAGCAGGGTTAGTACTGTTTCGGTAAATACCGGAAGGAGATATCCCGAATTTAACATAAGGCTTTTTCTGATTGATGAGATCATGAATATCTTTAACCATTAAATTCACATTATCCCGTCTCCAATCATCTATATTTGTAAAACCTCTGGGATAAGCAGCAAATGTAGAGGCATCATTTACATTAGCATTCGGATAAAAATAATCATCAAAATGAATACCATCCACATCATATTTATCGAGAATTTCATTGACTACACCTTTCACATGATTTCTCACTTCCGATAGTCCTGGATTTAATATCCGTAAAAGCCCCGACTCCAGCAACCATTCTGGATGTTTCTTAGTAACATGATTAGCACTAAACCCCGGAATACTCTGAGAACTACTCGCAGCCCGATAAGGGTTTAGCCAGGCATGAAATTCAATATTTCTTTTCCGGCATTCATCTATCATAAATTGTAGCGGATCCCAGAAAGGCGATGGAGCCACCCCCTGAGTTCCGGTTAGAGCCGCAGACCAGGGTTCTATATCACTCTTATACATCGCATCTGACTCGCTCCTTACCTGACCATAAACTACATTAATGCCATTCTCTTTCAATCTGTCAATCAGAGAAATAAACGCATCTTTCTGCTGTTGAGGACTTTGCCCCTTAACAGGCCAGTCGATATTAAAAGCCGTCGTAATCCATGCCCCACGCAACTCCCTCTTCACCAATTTTTCCTGAGCAGACACAGTTAAAGCAAAAAATAAAGAAAATACTAGTAATAGTTTTGGCATACAATTGCAGTTTTATGCAATAATATTAGTGAATATATTTTAAAAACGCAATAAAAAGCAAAAATAAACTCACAAACACGATAATAAATGCATAAAAAACAGCATATTGGATACAATAGGCCCTCCAAGAGCATATTTAAAAAAAAGACTGCATAATCCCCTAAAGAATTACATATAGTACATCGTTTATATATATTGAGGGGATGTTATGAAAACATCAGGAAAGAAAACATAAAAAGGTATTACTTAAACACCTTAAAACTTCAGGTGTTTAACAGTCAATCCATTGGTCACTAACTGCAATAAAGAATCAATACCTATTTTAAGATGGGTTTCTACAAAATACTCTGCCTTACTGCTAGCATCAGATTCTGCAGTTTTCACCCCTTCGGGAGTCATGGGTTGGTCAGATATCAACAACAAAGCCCCGGTAGGTATTTTATTCATAAAACCAGCAGTAAATATGGTAGCCGTCTCCATATCTATAGCCATTGCCCGTAAGGTCTTCAGATATTTCTTAAAAGACTTATCATGCTCCCACACCCTTCTGTTGGTAGTATAAACAGTTCCGGTCCAATAATCACGGGAATGATCCCTTATTGTGGTAGAAATAGCTTTCTGTAAAGCAAAGGCTGGCAAGGCCGGAACTTCCGGAGGTAAATAGTCATTAGATGTACCTTCTCCCCTAATAGCAGCAATAGGTAAAATAAGATCGCCAATACTATTTTTCTTTTTTAAGCCTCCACATTTACCTAAAAAAAGAACCGCCTTTGGAGAAACAGCGGACAATAAATCCATAATGGTGGCCGCTAGCGGACTCCCCATTCCAAAATTGATAATGGTAATCCCGTTAGCAGAAACACTTTGCATAGGCTTCTCCAAACCATAAATAGGTGCATGGCCATTCCACTCAGAAAACAGTGTAAGATATCTCGAAAAGTTAGTCAGTAAAATATACTCTCCAAACTCTTCCAATGGTCTTCCCGTATACCGGGGCAACCAGTTATCAACAATCTCTTTTTTGGTTTTCAACCCTTTTTTCAAAGGTGTATCCACCTCATGAGCAGGTTTGTTAACATTTTCTTTCTTCACTCTTTTCTCTTCGTTCATAATCACAGAATAATGGGTATAAACAAAATCGCCCCAGATTTCCCGGGGCGATTATCTAAGCAACTTTTAATTTCTTAAGATCCGATTTCTCAAATTTTTCCTGAGCATAATTCAGATCAACAACCAGCTTCTTATTTTTTTGTTTTTGAGACGGAACCTCAAACATAGCGTCTATCATAATAGCCTCACAAATTGAACGCAAGCCCCTTGCGCCCAATTTAAATTCAAGAGCTTTATCTACAATAAACTCATACACCTCATTGGTAAATTCAAGCTCAATATCTTCAAACTCAAACAATTTTTGATATTGCTTTATCAATGCGTTTTTAGGCTCCGTAAGAATACTCAAAAGTGTCTCTCTATCTAATGGATTCAGATAGGTTAATACCGGTACACGACCAATCAACTCTGGTATTAAACCAAAAGATTTAAGATCTTGCGGAGTAATATACTTGTAAAGATTAGAAAGATCTATATCTTCCTGATCTTTAGCAAACTTATAACCCACAGTCTGGGTTCTTAACCTGTTAGCTATTTTTTTCTCGATACCATCAAACGCTCCACCACAAATAAACAGGATGTTATTGGTATTAACCGGTATCATTTTTTGATCAGGATGCTTACGACCTCCCTGCGGTGGTACATTTACAATAGTACCCTCAAGTATTTTCAACAAAGCCTGCTGTACACCTTCTCCTGAAACATCCCGTGTAATAGACGGATTGTCACTTTTTCGGGCAACCTTATCTACTTCGTCAATATAAACAATACCTCTTTCTGCTGCCGACACATCATAATCTGCAGCCTGCAACAAACGAGTCAAAATACTTTCCACGTCTTCACCAACATATCCTGCCTCTGTCAATACCGTTGCATCACAGATACAGAAAGGAACATTCAATACCTTAGCAATAGTTTTTGCCAGTAAAGTTTTTCCCGTACCTGTCTCCCCCACCATCATGATATTCGATTTTTCAATCTCCACCTCGTCAGCACCAATCTTCTGATTAAGTCTTTTGTAATGATTATAAACCGCTACCGACAGAACCTTTTTAGCACTATCCTGACCAATCACATATTGATCCAGGTGTTTTTTAATTTCTGATGGCTTTAGTAAAGTAAGGGTTGCCTGCGCAGATTTACTTTTACGCGAAGAAAACTCCTCTAAAAGTATATCATTGGCCTGAGTCACACATTTATCACAAATGTGAGCATCCAAACCGGCTATAAGCATTAAAGAATCTTGCTTATTGGCACCACAGAACGAACACCTTATTTCTTTATCTTTCTTATTCATTTGTTTTATTTGTGTTTACTCCCAATACTTCATCAATCATCCCAAATTGTTTTGCTTCATCCGCCTTCATCCAGTAATCTCTGTCCGAAGATTTTTCAACCCACTCATAAGATTGCCCAGAGTGTTTAGAAATAATATCATATAGCTCCTGCTTCAGCTTTAACATCTCTCTCAGGTTTATTTCCATATCCGCTGCCACGCCTTGTGCACCACCAGAAGGTTGGTGAATCATGATTCTGGCATGTGGCAAAGCAGCTCTTTTACCTTTAGCTCCTGCACACATCAATACCGCTCCCATAGAAGCCGCCATTCCGGTACAAATAGTTGCAACATCCGGCGAAATAAACTGCATGGTATCATAAATACCTAAACCAGCATAAACAGACCCACCCGGAGAATTGATATAAATCTGAATATCTCTTTTAGCATCTGTAGATTGTAAGAACAATAATTGCGCCTGAATAATGTTTGCGTTTTGATCATATACGGCATCACCTAAAAAAATGATACGGTCCATCATTAATCTGGAAAAAACATCCATCTGCGCCACATTCAACTGTCTCTCTTCTATAATGTAAGGAGTCATTGATTGAGGAACATGCAAACCCTGAACATTATTAATATATCTATCTACATGCATCCCACCAATTCTATGGTGTTTTACTGCATATTTTCTGAATTCATTCTTATCTATCTTCATAATTCATTAAAATAAGTCCGTTATATATTTATTCCATTAAAGATATTACAAGGTACACATTATAACGTTTTGTGCATTCTTTATTGTTCAATATTATGTAATATTTTTCAACTATTAAAGAGCTAATTTCATACAGGCAGCCAGCCACGCCCACTTTCTTTACTAAACAACTGACAACGAAATTAGTTCTTATTTAAAACAAAAAAAGCAGTCTGTAAAAGACTGCTTTTAATGCCTGTATAGCTAACAGATTATTTGCTTTCCAGTTCCTGGAATTTTGTATAATCTATACCTTTTTTATCTAAAGTGATTACCGTTTTCAAATAATCAAAAACTTTTTGTGCTCTAACCTCATCAAAAATACGGTTTGCATTTTCTTTATCTTGTAAGAACTGAACAGCGTACTGATTCAATTGTTCTTCAGTTAAAGCTTGCGGGCTGTACATTCTGAACTGAGCATCTAAACGTTGTTTAGCAAGATCCAATACATCTTCATATTTAATTTCGATGTTATTATCTTTCATAATCTTGTTTTCAACCAAAGTCCATTTCAAGTTTTTAGCAAAATCAGCATAACCTTTCTCTAGTTCGTCTTCAGTGATTTCTTTATTTACCACTTTCAACCATCTTTTCAAAAACTCGTCAGGTAAATCAAGCTTCGCTGTTTTCTCAGAACCATATTGATAAAGATCTGCAGCCAATTTACGCTCTGCATCCTGAGAAGTCATTGACTCAACCTCTTCTTTTATCTTTGTTCTAAATTCTTCTTCAGTTTTCACTGCGTCAGCACCAAACAATTTATCAAAGAACTCCTGGTTAAGGTCTGCTTCTTCTAATCTATTGATGTTTTTTACGGTTATTTTAAATTTAGCTTTTGGAAGCTCTGCATCATCCTCTAGTTTTAAAACTCTTTTTAATTGAGCCTGATCAGTTACAGACTTCACTAAATCAAAAGCCTCTACTACATCTTCTTTTTTCAAGCCAATTAATTTCTTCTGTGCTTTCTCATCAACTAATTCTAATCTCAAAGAAGTTGTAGCTTTAATTCCGTCTTCTTTTTCAGAACCATCAGCATTCAACTCAGCAATATCACCAAAAATAACATCTCCTGCTTCTACAACTTCAGGATTAGTCATTTTTCCGTAGCTTCTTCTGATATTTTTAATTCTAGACTCTAAAGTCTCATCATCTACCTTGATATCATAAGAAACCAATTTATCTTTTGAAGAGAACTCTACAGTTACCTCAGGTGCCAGACCCAACTCGTAATTAAAAACGAACTCATCGTTAAAATCCCAGTTAAATTCGGTATCATCTTCCTTTGGTAGAGGCTGTCCTAAGATTTGCAGGTCATTTTCCTGGATATAATTGTTAACAGACTCAGAAAGTAAATTATTAATTTCATCAACAAGAATACTTTTGCCGTACATTTTTTTAATGTGTGCAGCTGGAACCATTCCTGGACGGAAACCCGGTAATTTAGCTTTTTTAGCCTGGTCTTTTATTGCCTTCTCTACCTTATCCTGATAGTCTTCAGGAGAGATTTTCACTGTTACAATTGCGTTAAGATCGCCGATCTTTTCCTTTGTAATATTCATTATGATGACTTTAATAATAAACTATATAGTGCATAAAGCAAAAAACCCACTACCCTGTTTCGGGTAGTGGGTTTTACATTGGTGCGGAAGAAGGGACTCGAACCCCCACGCCGTGAGGCGCCAGATCCTAAGTCTGGTGCGGCTACCAATTACGCCACTTCCGCGTTTCCTCTAAACCAGTTTCTACCGATTTGGGATTGCAAAGATACAATCGTACTTTAATTTTTCAAACTATTTTTCACTTTTTTTCAAGCTTTTTATCACAACACCTTTATAAAAAAGCAAAAAGTCTAGTTATCAACAATTTAATTTTTACTTTATTTTGAAGACAATTCAAGGATACGGTCAAACTCATGCTTTTTCAAAGGCATTACAGAAAGACGTCCCTGTCTAACCAAAGCAATATCCTGTAAAAACTCATCATGTTTAATGGTCTCTAGAGTTACCGGAGTTTTTAAAGTCTCTACAGGCACCAAATCTACCACTACCCAATTGGTATCATCTGTAGTAGGATCCTGATAAAACTCCTTAACCACTTTAGCCACCCCCACCACACACTTACCTTCATTACTATGATAATACATCACCAGATCTCCTTCTTTCATCCCTTTCAGATTATTCCTGGCCTGATAATTACGTACCCCGTCCCAAAAAGTACGACCATCTTTATTAAATTGCTCCCAACTATACTTAAAAGGTTCTGATTTTACTAACCAATAATTCATTTTTTTCTTTGTTTATGACACGTTTAAGAGGGTTTTTCTTTTCATTTTTCTAAATGGCAACAAAAGTGGCGACAAAATAGATTTTTATGAAAAGATTAAAGCAGTCGCAATTGATACATATTTGGGAAGATTATGAATTTTATTTAAACATCCCACAAAACTTCAAAGGCTCCAACAAACCCTTTATCTTTTTCTATTTTTTCAACTCCAAAGCTAACAAATCAGAAAAAAAAATCCACTGTTACAATAATTATCTTTTATCTTCATCGAGTCTAAATGTATTTCAAAATAGGTTTAAACTATACAGCGCAGCTTCTGTCTTGTAATCTATCAGGTTCTTTCATCCTTTAAAACATCTCCATTCATCGTTCCTTATTCATCATTCATAGTTCATAACCCATCGTTCCTTGTTCATACCCCCTTACACTCCTCTCACATTTCTCCTTCAATCCACTTACACTAACCCGTACCATCTCCCTTGCAACACCTACAATTCTCTTACGTTTCGCTTACGGTTCTCCTACGTTTTTCTTACGTCTGGCTTACGTTTCTCTTACGCGGCTCTTACGTTACATAGGAGAAATGCAAGAAAAATGCAGGTAAAACGACAAATCAGCAGAGACCTTGGTAATAAGCAGTTCTGACAAACTGAACAACAAACGATACAGCTATGCAGAACAATAATTCTCCATAAATTCAGCAGCAACGACGCCTATTACCTTTAAAGCATCATAATACCCTCTATAGCTCCGGCTTTTTTATAGTAAGCCACAACTTCATCTGCATCTTTAACTTCTTTTAAGATAGTTACCGATACATATTTACCATTTTTAGATTCATTTATTTGCAGGTGATCTTCCGGAAAGATGATCTTTAAATCCTCAACCTTACCTTCTCCGTTCTTCACAATAAATTTAAAGTTGTATTTTCCCGGAAAAGCTTGCACCTGCTCAAGTTTTTCTTTGAAAGTAACATAGAAATCTGCGCCTTTTTCTAAACCATCGTTTATATTCTGAAAATTGACTATCTTATTTTGATCTTCCATAATTTTTTATTTTTAGAACCACAAAGAACACTAAATTATCCATGAATAAAATATTCTCTTTAAGTGCTTCGCAGTTCATCTGTTTTTAATTTAACAATCAAACTGTGTACCTGTTCTAAAAATTGCTAATTTGTCAGTCATTTTTATATTTAAAGCACTTTACAACTCATAAGTAGACATGACCGAAAAAGAAAAAATGCTTGCTGGCCTGCCTTACAATGCTTTGGACGATACTTTAACAAAAGAGAGAAGACAGGCAAAACGCCTGCTCAGACAGCTTAATATATCCGAATACCTGGTTACCAAAACTGCTAAAAGCATTATGCGGCAACTGGTACCAAATGCAGGTAACAAATTATATATTGAACCTCCGTTCCATTGCGATTATGGTTATAATATTTATTGCGGAGAAAATGTATATTTCAATGTTAATTGTGTGGTACTGGACGCGTGTAAAATAACTATTGGCAATAACGTAATGTTTGGCCCCCATGTACAAATATATACAGCTACCCACCCTCTGGATTTTAAAGAAAGACAGGAATACGAATTAGGAAAACCCATTAACATAGGCGATGATTGCTGGATTGGTGGCAATACCACAATTTGTCCGGGCATAACAATAGGTAACAGATGTGTTATTGGAGCCGGATCTGTAGTCACTAAAGACATTCCTGATGACTCTTTGGCAGTCGGTAATCCGGCTAAAGTGATTAAAAGTTTGAAGCCTTAAATAAAAACTGCCTTATTTAACGTATAGGTTATTCGTGGGACAACATCTATACCTGCTAATAATAGCATAAAAATTAAGGTTGTCTGTTAATATCAATTAAAAGTTGTTTAGACCGATCTATCTGATTGATAATATCCCTTCTGCCAGAATTTTCGTCAAGAACTTTCCGCAGATCAGAGATAGAGGCATTAGCAGAATTTAATGCTATATTTTTGTTATATACCCCATTTACTTTTTGACTTTTATACATCCCATATTCCTGATAAGCCAACCCTCTGTTTTGATAAAACTTCAGATCTCCGGGACTTAAGTCTATTCCAAAAGAAAAATCCCTGATGGCTCCCTGTAAAAGCGACTCCCTATCTGTGGATGCAACTTCTTTGATAAGTGCGCATAAGTTCATCTTCGCTTTTCCACGATAGTAATAGGCTATAGATTCATCTGGTTTAAACGCCAGCAATTTATCAAATGCTTTAATAGACCGTTTGTAGTCTGTAGCATGATAGGCAGAGTAGCCCATCAGATAAAGTGCATTCATATTCGATTTATCCGCAGCATAAGCTTTTTCAAAATAATTAGCTGCACTTTCAAAATCTCCTTTCATCATAGACCTTTGGCCCAACCTGTCGAAAGGTTCCTGCGATAACACGCAAACAGGCATTAATAAACTAAATAATACAACTAATCGTCTCATCTAATCATGAATATTTCAAAACACAATTTAGGAAAAGATCTAAATATGTGACAAATATTCAACGCTACAAAAATTCAATTATTTCATAATCTTCCAAATACTGACTAAATTACAGCCGTTTTAAATATTTCATCGCTTCTAAAGCATTAATCAACGCCATAATAATCTTATTTTAATAATGGCATAACAGTTGACTTCTCTAGCATGAGATAAAAAAAATCACAACTATACGTTTTAACTGCCAAATTGGCGTTACAAATCAATATATATGAGCAAATTCGATAAATTCGATTTCAACCAGGCATTACCACTGATTAATGAAGACACTGAGTTTTTTCCATTAATATCGCAAGAGGACGAGGAGGAAATGAATAATGAGAAGACTCCGGAAGTTTTATCTATATTACCTTTAAGAAATACGGTCTTATTCCCTGGAGTAGTTATTCCTATTACTGTAGGCAGAGATAAATCCATAAAACTGATTAAAGATGCCTATAAAGGCGACAAGATTATTGGAGTGGTGGCACAACGGGATGTTAACGTTGAAGATCCTGTTTTTGCCGATCTTAATCACGTAGGAACTGTAGCAGTCATTATCAAAATGCTACAAATGCCAGACGGAAATACCACCGTAATTATTCAGGGAAAAAACAGATTTGAATTACAGGAAGAACTACAAACAGAACCTTACTTTAAGGCTACTGTTAAAAAGTTTGAGGAAGTAAGACCTAAGGTAGATAAAGAATTTAAAGCCATGATTTCTTCTGTAAAAGAGATGGCTATGCAAATCATTCAGTTTTCTCCAAACATTCCTTCAGAAGCAGGTATTGCCATAAAAAACATAGAAAGCACTCCTTTTCTGATCAACTTTATTTCTTCGAATATGAATGCTTCCGTTGCAGACAAGCAAAGCATGCTGGAAGTGGCTAATCTAAGAAAAAGAGCGGAGTTGGTATTGGAGCACCTGACCCTGGAATTACAGATGCTGGAACTTAAAAACCAGATACAAAACAAAGTAAGAACAGATTTAGATAAGCAGCAAAGGGACTATTTCTTAAACCAGCAACTCAAAACGATACAGGAAGAACTGGGAGGAAACTCTCCGGATATGGAGATTGAAAACCTGCGTGACAGAGCGGCTAAGAAACTTTGGAGCAAAGACACGGGTTTACATTTCCAGAAAGAACTGGATAAACTGGCAAGAATGAACCCGGCAGCAGCAGATTATTCTGTTCAGATCAATTATCTGGAAGTATTGCTTGATTTGCCGTGGAACCTGACTACCAAAGATAACTTTGACCTTAAAAGGGCACAAAAAATATTAGACAGAGACCATTACGGACTCGAAAAGGTAAAAAAACGTATTATAGAGTATTTAGCTGTTCTAAAGCTAAAACATAATATGAAGGCACCTATTTTGTGTTTGGTTGGCCCTCCGGGAGTAGGAAAAACTTCGTTGGGAAAATCTATTGCTAAAGCCGTGGGAAGAAAATATGTCAGAATGGCGTTAGGCGGAGTTAGGGATGAGGCTGAGATAAGAGGACATAGAAAAACTTATATAGGGGCTATGCCGGGTAGAGTTATTCAGTCTATTAAAAAAGCAGGCAGCTCTAACCCTGTTTTTGTATTGGACGAAATAGATAAAGTAGGAAACGACCACCGAGGCGATCCGTCTTCTGCTTTATTGGAAGTTCTTGACCCTGAGCAAAATAATGCTTTTAATGACCATTTTGTTGAACTGGATTACGATTTATCTAATGTCATGTTTATTGCCACAGCCAATTCTTTAGGCAGTATACAACCGGCATTACTGGACAGAATGGAAATTATTGAGGTGAATGGCTATACTGTAGAAGAAAAAATAGAAATAGCTAAAAAGCATTTATTACCTAAGCAAAAAGAGCAACACGGACTGAAGGCTAAGGATATTACCTTAAAAAATCAGGTGATTGAAAAAATCATCGAAGATTATACCAGAGAATCCGGTGTACGTGGATTAGAGAAAAAAATAGGAGCTGTTGTAAGAGGTGCTGCTACCAAAATAGCCATGGAAGAAGAGTACAACACCAGTTTTGGATTACAAGAGGTAGAAGAGATATTAGGTGCCCCTATTTTTGACAAAGACCTTTACGAAGGTAATAATGTTGCAGGTGTAGTAACAGGATTGGCATGGACACAGGTTGGTGGAGATATTTTGTTTATTGAAGCAAGCTTAAGTCCCGGTAAAGGAAAAATGTCGCTTACTGGAAACCTGGGTGATGTTATGAAAGAGTCTGCTTCTATTGCAATGGCTTACCTGAAAGCTCATGCTGAACAGTTTGGGATAGATTACCGCATTTTTGATCAGTGGGATATCCATATCCACGTTCCGGCAGGTGCCACTCCTAAAGACGGACCTTCTGCGGGTATTACTATGCTAACGGCATTAACTTCTGCATTTACCCAAAGAATGGTAAAACCTCATTTAGCGATGACGGGTGAGATTACCTTGAGAGGAAAAGTATTACCTGTAGGTGGTATTCAGGAAAAAATATTAGCTGCAAAAAGAGCAAACATCAAAGATATTATCTTATGCAAGTCTAACAGAAAAGACATTCTAGAGATTAAGGAAGATTATATCAAAGATCTTAACTTCCACTATGTAACAGAAATGAGCGAAGTTATTAAGCTGGCTTTACTGGACAAGAAAGTAAAAAATGCTTTAGATACTGCTTACAAAAAAGCATCTAAAGAAGATTAATATCTTTCTTATCAGAAGATAGTTTTTAAAACATCTTATACACAGGGCTGTCTCCTATGTTTGTATCAAGCAAATGTAGGAGACAGTCCTATTATAGCCCCCAACTTTCTTTCATTACAAACCAAAATTGCGCATATCTACATATTGAACAGGTGTTTTTCCGGAAAAGAACCTGAATTCATTAATAAGGTGCGAATGATCGTAAAATCCAAAGCGGACAACAATTTCCCACCACTCTGTACAACCATTCTCCTCAATGTAGCGCTTGGCCTGGTTAAAACGAAGTAAACGTTGATACATTTTGGGTGTCATTCCAATTTCTGCTTTAAAAGAACGTTCTAATGTCTTAGGACTGGTATTTGTAGTTTTCTGAAGCATTTTAACATTTACCATTCCGGCTTTTATTTTCAGAACTGACAGGGACATTAATATACAGGGTTTATTTTGTTTCTTTTTATGGTTGGCTTTAACACATAGGAAATGATCAATAATGCCAACTGCCTGTTTTAGATTTTTTGCGGTAATAATCCTTTCATACAATTCATTAATCTCTTGCCCAAAAAGCATTTCTGCATCTATAATCTGATCTGTAAAATCATTCATATCGATACCGGTAAGTTGGAAAACACCTGTCGAAGTAAAATTTACGGCTATTACATTAAAGCTTAAGGAGCTGCTGGCTAAAACACTGGGCGAAGTTGCCTGACCTACAAAGTATACTTTATGTCGTAGGTTTATATCTTCTTTTTTGGTAAGAATAATATCATCCATAGGATCGATATTAAATATTAATCCCTGAAATATAGGTGAGTAATTAGGAAACACAAAGGGCTCGTAAAGTTTAGCTCTTTTTACTCTGTAATGCGTTACAATCCCTCTGAGACTGATATGTGGAGCTACTTCTGTATATTTCAAATATTCTAATCTCATCATTTAAAACACACTCAAAAACCTACCATACAACCATTTAGGTTAATATAGCAGTTTTTTTATAAAACTCCAAAAAGGATAATTATTGTTTATAGGTAATTTCGGCTGTAAAGGTACGGGTTGCCGTTCCTACTTTTACTGTTCCGGTTATTTTGGTTGGAAATTTCGGGTTTTTACTATCCTTAAATTCATAACTGTACGTAACTTCTACGTTTTCTCCTGTCAGGTTCCCTGTCACTTTACTGGGATTATTAGCCACAGCTATAATATCTTCGAAGTCTATATTATCTCCTAACGGAACTCCTACTAAATAACGGATCTTTTTCCATCCTAACACATTCATAAAAGGTGCATTTTTATCATCATAGGTAATTGATATCTGAGCGGCTGATGCACTTTTTCCTTCTTCAAACATATCCAGATTAGTCAGGTTTCCTTTGCTATCATAGTTAAACTCTAGTCGGCCGTCTAATTCATCTCCTGTGGCAATAGTCTTGGTTCCGGAATAGGTAAATATTATCTCTCCGGGATTATTTACTCCCTGCCTATAACTTGATACTTTTGTCAGTTGATTATCTCCATTATATCCGTATAACTCATAATCTTCTGGCCTGCTCTCACTGTACTCCTTCTTTATAAGATCTTGATTATATTCGTATACCCTTATTGCCCCGCCTGATTCCTGTATTTTATCAATTTTGGCAGAATTCCCCTGATAAGTTATCGTATAATTTTTAGTTTTTCCATCTACCGTCATCACAATAGTTTCAGGTAAAGTGCTGGTTTCGGGATTGGGTTGCTCTCCGCCACCGGGGTTGTTAGAATTGTCTGTTATGCCGCAATCAGTGCTATAACATATCTCCACAACAAATGCAGTCTCTGCCCCTTCTTTTCCAGTTATTTTTGTGGGGAACTTAGCATTGTTATTATCACCAAATTCATAGCTAAAATCCAGATCCAGCGCCATAGCACCTGTCACTTTTGTTTTTATTGGATTACTACGTCTACCCACCACATCCTCTACATCAACATTATCACCCAAAGGAATACCTCCTTTATAATGTATTTTAGACCAACCTGTAACATTTAAAAACGGGGTGTTTTTGTTATCATACGAAACCGCTACCTGAACTTCTTTACTGCTACCACTTACAACATTTCCCTTGCTGTCAAACTCTAAGATTGCAGCATCACCGGCTTCCCAATTGTTATTCTTATATTCCGATTCAATAAAAATCACTTTATTCTCAGCAGGATAACTATATTCAGTTTTTGCTGCTGCAACAGAAGATCTGTAGCGAATTTCTCTGATAAGTGCTCCTTTTTCATTATACTCAAATTTGGTATAATCATCACCGCTGCTACCATAATTAATCCGTTCAATCAAATCTCCTGAATACTGATAGGTTTCCTGTTCACCATTTGCTTTTTCTATTTTGGCTATTTTTTTAGTACCCGACTGATAGGTAATGGTATAAACTTCAGATTTACCATCTGCATTTATACTCATTTTTACAGGTAAAGTATTGGCTTCTGGCGCCGGAGGTACTTCTATGCCTGGTTCTTCGGGATCTGTAATAGGTTCCGGATGGTCAGATTTTTTCTTACATGAGGCAATTCCTATAGCCAGCATGAATAATAGTAAATATATCTTTTTCATGTTTTTTATTTTAGTTTTCAAATAGTCTTGTCTATAATACTTTCTGTTTTGGGTTAGATGTACAAGCCAAAATTAACGGGTATTTTTTGGGGTCTATAGGAAAAAAACGACATTATACAGCTCTTTCTATGAAGTTAACACCAGAGAAACAGCATTTTTTATGGTATTGATAAAAACGAAGCTACTTAATTGCACACAGGCAACTCTTCTACTAACTTATTTTAAGGTAAGGCTTTCTGATAAATCAAGGCTACAATATCCTTTTCAAACAAAATAATCAGGGAATTAACACAGACTCTTGTCATTTATTTTACACTTATCTCTCACCAGTTTTATAAATAGTTTTTTATAGTTATTTTAACACCAAAATTAAAAGAGAATCTATTCTAGAAAAGGAAACCATGAGAATATTAGCTGCAACAGATTATTCTGAAAACTCAAAATCGGCCATTAAATTTGCCATCCAACTTGCGGAACAAAACCCGGATGTTAAGGTCTCTTTTTTTCACTCGTTACACATCCCTCAGCCCACCAACCTGAGCGATGCTGATTTCGCTCAATTTGAAATAGAGAAAACAGAAGAGGGCAAGCAAAACCTGAAGCTTTTTATCGACGATATATATAAAAGCCTTAACCTTGTCCCTAAAAATAACGAGCTGGTGGTTATAGAATCTTCTATTGCCGATGGCAACATCATTAATCTGGCCGAAAAAGAAAAATACGATTTTATATGTATTGGGGCCAGAGGTGCCGGCAAACTAGAGAAATTCTTAGGAACCAATACAGTTAATATTATCAATAAATCTAAAGTCCCGGTTTTGGCCATCCCTATAAACTATACTTTCGGACAGATTAACAAAATCATGTACGCTTCTGATTTTACTGATGTAGACACCGAATTGACAAAAGTTTTGGATTTTGACAAAAAGCTTAATGCGGAAATAGAAATCATACATTTTGCTTTTCCTTCCGAAACGGCACAAAAAGAGAGTCAGGCACTTAGAATTAAGCAAGAGTACAGTCAAAACATTAAAGTAACGGTTGTAGACAATAATGCCTTAAAACCGGTTGTTGCTAATATTAACGATTACGTTACCCAACATCTTCCTTCTTTATTGGTGATGTTTACGGATCCTAATAAATCATTTATAGAGAAGCTGATTTTTTCTGGTAATACAGAGGGAATGGCGTTAAAAGCCAATGTTCCTTTACTAGTTTTTAAAAAAGCAAACTAAGCTACAGCAAAATGAAGGTGTCCAAAAAGTTCTTAAATTTGTTACCCGGAACTTCATCCGGATACTGATGGATCTTACTAGAAAAGAGTTTTTGGACACCTTCTTTAATACTTTCTCAAAAAACACAACCATTGCCCTACGATATACATATAAAAAACGTCTTCGTTTCTACGCTCCCACTCCCCTCTATAAACAGCGTATTTATGTGGTTACACAAATTAAAACGTGTTTTCTATAATGTATTTGTACTCATTCTTTTCTTTGCCAACCTCTCTGCACAGGCACAGGGTTTCCGAAATGAAATTAACCTTATAAGTGATAACGATGCTTATCTGGCTATAGCACAGGACAGATATTATACCAACGGTCTATTTTTGTCTTTTAGAAAAGCAAAACAAAATCCTGTTGCGACCAATGGTAACAAAGTATTAAAGAAAATATGGGGAATAAGCATAGGGCAAAAGATGTTTAATCCTTATTCTGGTTTTATACCATATAAAGGAGCTATAGACCGACCTTTTGCAGGTTATCTTTTTGGTTCTTATAACCACCAATGGCTTTACAAAAATGAAAGCAGCTTACAAGTAGAAATACAGATGGGCACCATTGGTAAGTATTCTTTGGGCGAACAAGGGCAAAAATTCATTCATAAGACCTTTAGGTTTTATGAAATAAATGGCTGGAAATACCAGATACACGATAATTTTGGGATAAATGTCGTTACATCTTATCAGCATAAAATTTTCAGAAATAAAGCACAAAATATAGATCTAAGCATGCCTTTATCTATCAGATTGGGTAATTTTTTCACTGGTACAAATGCAGCTTTACTTTTTAGATGGGGAAAAATTAACAAACTAAATAACTCTATAGCTACCAAAAGCAATTTATCTTATTTAAACACGAATAAAACGGTTAATCACGAGTTTTTTTTCTATATGAAACCTGCAATTGATGCGGTGGCTTATGATTCTACTATATCGGGAAGCTTAATGGGCAGCGACAAAAAGGAAGTTACTTTTGACAGCACTCCACTTGTTTTATCGAACGAAGTAGGTTTTGCCTTTTCCAAAAACAGAATAAACCTGGGATTTGCCCTATTATTTAAAACTAAAGAAATAGAAAGTACAGCTAAACCACATCAGTACGGATCAATAACCCTTGGTTACCAATTTAACTAAATCTGGCTGCAGTAAATAAAAAAACAAGGCTAAAGTTACCATCAATAGTTATAACTTTGCTCCGGCATGGAAAACATAGTAATTGCAATAGACGGATACTCTTCTTGTGGAAAAAGTACATTAGCTAAAGCGCTGGCAAAAAAACTAAACTTCATATATATTGATAGCGGAGCCATGTACAGGGCTGTAACGGTATATTTTTTACGCCATCAGGTAGCCCTGACGAATGATACCGAGGTTAGAAACGCATTAGAACACATAGATATTAGTTTTGATGCAAAAGACTATAATTCTCATGTATTGTTAAATGGAGAAGATGTATCTGAAGAGATAAGACAGATGCATATTTCAGAGCAGGTAAGTCCCGTATCTGCACTCAAACAAGTAAGAACTGCCATGGTAAAACAACAGCAAAAACTGGGGCAGTTAAAAAATATAGTGATGGACGGCAGAGATATAGGCACTACGGTATTTCCTCATGCCCAAATAAAGCTTTTTATGACTGCTGATCCTAAAATCAGAGCAGAGAGAAGATACAAAGAGCTATTGGGTAAAGGCGAAAAAGTAAGTCTGGAGGAAGTATTTGACAATCTGGCTCATCGCGATTACCTGGACACTACCAGAGAAGAAAGCCCTTTAACCAGAGCTGAAGATGCCATTATTTTAGACAATACAAACTTAACAGAGGCAGAACAGTTAAATTTTGCAGTTGAGAAGGTTACTCCTTTTCTTAAAATGGCATAATAAAATACTACCAAACATCTGTCTGTTAACTTTTAATATTTTGATAGCGAACTAGAGCTATTTATATGCTATTTACTCCTCCAGGGTCGGTATTTTTGAACAATAATTATACTAGCATTAACAGGAGAACAAAACAGTTTATCAATAAAAAACAGACTAAACTGTACCCAGGTAGTTCTAACTACCAACATAAAAAACATACAATCCTCTCAAAATCAATCAAATTTATTTTCTATTTAAGAATATATATTCTTACCTTTGCCATCCCCAAAGCGGGGAAAAAGGAGATAAATTATTTAATGGCAAAAAAACAAGTAGCAGAAAAGGAGTTAAAAGCGAAAGAAGCAGAACTTCAAGACACCAAAGGTCGAGTTAAGGAGACATTCGAATCAGAGGCTGATTCATTGTCTATCGACGAAATCAAATCATCTAGCCGTCAGGCGGATCCTGCAGATTTTGACTGGGATGCTGATGACAAAATTTTTGGCAACTACAGCCAAGCCGAAAGAGAAAAACTAGAGCAATTGTACGCTGGAACTTTCAACTCTGTTGAAAAAGGCGAAATTATTGCTGGTACTGTTGTTACTATTAACAACAAAGACGTGGTATTAAACATCGGTTTTAAATCTGATGGACTTGTACCATTAAACGAATTCCGCGACATGCCAGAACTTAAAAAAGGCGATGTTGTTGATGTATTCGTAGAACAAAGAGAAGATGCTAACGGTCAGTTGGTTCTATCTCGTAAAAGAGCAAAAACTCAACGCTCTTGGGAGATGATCAACGAAGCCCTAGAAAACGACACAATTATCAATGGTTTTGTTAAGAGCAGAACTAAAGGTGGTTTAATCGTTGATATTATGGGTGTTGAGGCGTTCCTTCCAGGATCTCAAATCGACATCAAACCTATCCGTGATTACGATATTTACGTAGGTAAAACAATGGAGTTCAAAGTTGTTAAAATCAACCACGAATTCAAAAACGTTGTAGTATCTCATAAAGTATTGATCGAGGACGACTTAGAATCACAAAAAGTTGAAATCGTTTCTAAACTAGAAAAAGGACAAGTACTAGAAGGTACTGTTAAAAACATTACTGATTTCGGTGTGTTCATCGACTTAGGTGGTGTAGACGGTTTACTTCACATTACTGACATCTCTTGGGGCCGTATCGAGCATCCGAAAGAGGTTCTTTCTTTAGATGAAAAAGTTAACGTTGTTGTTCTTGACTTTGATGACGAGAAAAAACGTATCGCTTTAGGTCTAAAACAATTAACTGCTCATCCTTGGGAATCTTTAGATACTGAACTAGCTATCGGTTCTAAAGTAAAAGGAAAAATCGTAACAGTTGCTGATTACGGTGCTTTCTTAGAAATCATCCCTGGTGTTGAAGGTTTAATCCACGTTTCTGAAATGTCATGGTCTCAAAACTTGCGTAACCCACAAGAGTTTATGAAAATTGGTGACGAAGTTGAAGCTGTTGTTTTAACTCTTGACAGAGAAGAGCGTAAAATGTCTTTAGGCATTAAACAATTAACTCCTGATCCTTGGGAAAAAGCGGCTGAGAAATACCCTGTTGGCAGCAAACACAAAGCGGTTGTTAAAAACATGACTAACTTTGGTGTATTTGTTGAAATCGAAGAAGGTATCGACGGCTTAATCCATATTTCTGATCTTTCTTGGTCTAAAAAAATCAACCATCCTAACGAATTCACTAAAGTTGGTGAAGAATTAGACGTAATTGTTTTAGAACTTGATGCAGAAAACAGAAAACTAAGCTTAGGTCACAAACAATTAGAAGAAAATCCTTGGGATACTTTTGAAACTATCTTCACTTTAGATTCTATACACGAAGGAACTGTAACTAAAGTAACCGACAAAGGTGCTTTGGTAGCTCTACCTTACGGTGTTGAAGGTTTTGTTCCTACAAAACATTTGGCTAAAGAAGATGGTACTAGCTTAAAAGTTGACGATGTTGCTGAGTTCAGAATCATTGAATTCAACAAAGATTCAAAAAGAATCGTTGTTTCTCACGCTCGCATCTGGGAAGAAGCTAAAGCTGAAGCAGTTGCTGAAGAAAGAGCTACTAAGAAAAAAGAAGCTAAAGCTGCAGATAACGCAGTGAAAAAAGTAAAAGATTCTGTTGAGAAATCTACTTTAGGCGACTTAGATGTATTAGCTCAATTAAAAGCTGATTTGGAAGCTAAAAAATAATCTGAATTAATTTTATGATTATATAAAACCTCTCCGGAATTCCGGAGAGGTTTTTTTATGACTTTTTAAAGATGAAGTTCTTCTCCCTTTCTCTGCAATATCTTCCACAAGGAACGTTTCATCTTAAATATGGAAGCACAATAAAGCAACAACACTCTTAACTTAGTACGCCCTTTATCAATGATTCTATGGCCGTTGTTCTTTCAGAAACGATGTGGTTTTATCAGCTTAAGAGACTCTATGACTTCAAAAAGCAAAGAAGTATAAAACCAATACGAAAGTTATTATATTACTCCCGAATTTGTACGGTCTCTTTTTTATCCATTATAAAATACTCATCTCTAAAATCCTGTGGAGTTTTACCCAAATATTTTTTAAATACTCTAAAAAAGGATGCCCGGGAATTAAAGCCTGATATTTCGCCAATATATTCTATTTTGTAACGTTCATAATCCTCATTTATCAGCATATTTTTAGCTTCTTCTACCCGGTACCTATTTAACATTTCAAAAAAAGACATCTTTAAATAGGTATTGATAAAAGTAGACAATACTGCCGGGCGAACATTCAAAAGCTCTGCTACGTCATACAATTTCAAACCTGGTTTAGTGTGTATTTTTTCAACTGTAAAAAGCTGTTCTAACTCCTTCTTCAGATTACTTTCTCTATTAAACTCATCTTTATATAATGCTTTTTCTTTTTGAAGGATTTCGATCTCTTCCATAAAATGGTTGAGTGGCGCAACGGATTTGGCAAAGGCCTGATATTCCGGCTTGTTAAATATAACATGGTAAGACAAACCTTTATATATCATAAAAGCATACATAAGTAAAGAGGCTACAGGTACCGCTATCAGATCCAGATAAATATGTGATTTTCCTATAATAAGTATCGGTGTAAAGTAAGCCACGAATAAAAATCCGTTTAACGAAAGAAGACATAACAAAAATGCTCTTTGCCATTTCACAGAAATCTCTGCCTCATACATTCCCAAATCCATAGCTTTCTCTTTATACAGGTCGATCCTTTTCTTCCCTAAATACAGATAATAACAAAGATGAAGCAGCAGTAACAAAGACATTATATTGAAAAAGGGCTCCTCTCCTGACTGTACCTTCTCCATTACTATTACTTTTTCTGTATATGGAATCAGAATATAATATATAGTACTCAAAAAAGTTAGTACAGACGGTACAAAATGCCAAAAACTATTGAGTGCGGATTTAATACTTTTACCTTGTATCAACGATAAATAAACCAGTAATACAGGTCCAAACGTAAAGTTAATTCCGCCATTAATTGGATTTAGAAATAAGAGTTCTGGCTTACCTAAAAAAATAGAAACCACATTATGGGCAATAGTAGAAACAGGATACAACACCAGAATACCAAGAAAAATATTCGCTTTTGCATTATTTTTTCTGAATAACAGACTGCACACTATAGTAAGTAATACAATAATTGCTAACAGATTTAACTGCAAAATAAACGAGTCTGATATATACATAACATCTATCTCTGGAGGTTATAAAAGGTATAAGTATTTAATTTAAAAATACAATAATACTAAAAGTCTCAAAGTTGCTGCAATGCAATATTTAAAAATATTCTTTTTCAATTCCTCATAATCAACCCATCCTCCTCTAGCATCAAAAAACACACACAAACAACTCATTTACAAAATATTAAATAAAACAAAAAAGTAAATTGAGACTACTTTATTTAGAAGTTGAGACCATATACACCTACTTTTTCTGGTTCTTTAATTGGATTTAATAGTTCTTTGAGACATAAAACATATCTCAAAAAAACAAATCTGTATAATCAATAATTTAAAAAACGATATGAATATTTTTTCAAAACAGACAGCCACTAT
This sequence comes from Pseudopedobacter beijingensis, assembly GCF_042678145.1. NCBI lineage: Bacteria > Pseudomonadati > Bacteroidota > Sphingobacteriia > Sphingobacteriales > Sphingobacteriaceae > Pseudopedobacter > Pseudopedobacter beijingensis. The sequence continues at coordinate 288,023 of NZ_JBHUDG010000015.1, forward strand.
ACTGCTTACAATGTTTATTTGTTTCAATGTATATGCACAGCAACCAGACGAGAAAGAAATCAAAAAAGCTTTTGCACCTAAAGGGACATATAAGGCCCCTTTTAAGAAAGCAAATGAAGCATGTCTTACCAGCGTAAATATCCAGTTTAAACTAGCCACCAGACAGGAACAAGAAAAACGCGGTGTAGGTAATGTTATTACCTGGGGCTTTCTAGAAGGTATTGAAGACAATTTGATGCAGGAAATTACAGACGAATACTACAAGTTGTTAGCAGAAAAACTGAAAGCAAATGGTATTTCTCTAAGCGATGAATACAAAAACACCGACCAGTATCAAAAATTAATAAACAACAGTGCAGATCTCAGCCGCGAAACAGAGAAAAAAAACTGGGGCGTTTCAAAAATATTTACTGCCAATAATGCTCCATATATAGAATTCCCGATAATGGCGGGTCCTCATTCTTCTTTAGGCAATAAACTTAAAAAACCTGTAGGTATGGTTTTTATTACCGTCGACTTTATTAACATCAATCAAAACATCAAAAAAGGAGTCAGTGATTTATGGGGAGAGCGCACTGATAAATTTGAAACAAATATTGAACCTATTATACGAATAGAAGGGGTAACGCAAGGTGCTAAAATGAAAGGTGATGGCACCTATGCTAAATTTGCGGGTCCAAACTATAGTTTTTGTAATCCATCTATAGCAAACTACGCTATTACTTCGGGCTTGCCCTATACCGCAGTATTGAATAAAGCTGAGGGGATGCCCGAGTCTATGAAAAAGTTCAAAAGTGCGGTTTTAGGTGATGTTGCTGCTATTTTCAGCAAAGGACTGGTAAAAAGCGGTCGAGGGGTAGCAGAAAACACTTTTGTTATTCAGGCAAATCCAGAGGCTTATAAAACTGCGGTACTGAATGCACTCAACCAATACAACGATTATTTACTGGCTTATATCAAAGCAAATAATTAATAAAAACAAACACTATCATTAACAACCTCACTTCTAATAAATGAAAAAATTATTATTTGGCATGATGGCATGTACAATATTGCTTGCTTCTTGCAAAAAAGAAAAGGAGAAAATCCAGAACGAAGAAAATCCAGAGTTTTATTTTACTGCTAAAATTGATGGAGTAGAATTCAAAGCCGATATGTGGAGCTGCGAATGTACAAACGCTGCGCTGTTTGGTACAGAAGCTTATATCCATTCTGGAACCCTGGTATTAAGGGGCAAGAAAAATTCAAAGGATGTAAATGAAGGAGAGATATTCCTCAGGCTCGGAGAAATTGATATTAAAACCTATCAACTTGAATCTGATAAAAACGGTCCCGGAGCTTATTACCAATTGGGTACAGGCAAATGGGCTGCCGGTGGCGAAGTAGTTCCTTACGGTGCTAGCAACCCAATTTACAGTACGGGAACGGGAAGTGTTATCATTACTTTGCACAAAGACAATATTGTAGAAGGCTCTTTTGATCTGAACACCATCAGTTATGCTGACGGTACAAAAAAGAACATCACAGAAGGTAAGTTCAGGATGAAATATCGCACTATTTAGAGCTACATCACCATGAAAAAAATCATAAAACTCTTTCATATTACGGCAATAACATTTTGCTTAATCTGTACAGAACATGCACAGGGGCAGAACAAATTTAATTTCGGTTTAAGCATTCCCTCCTATTTCGGCACAGGCAGGTTTGGCAGTTATTTAGACATGACGAACGAGCTTCAGGGACATACGGGAAACGATGCTCTTAAATTCAGACCAAGTGCCGGAATCGGAATATTTGGTGAATTGGAATTTAACGAAAAATGGACTTTGGATATCTATTGGCAAAAATATACTCACAAAACCAATTTTGGAAAAAACAATATAGATGGTTTTACTCCCAATGCAAGTGGAAATACAACATCTCAATACAAAATGTCTCATGGCATTATAGGCATTGGTGCCAGCCGTAAAGCTTTCCAATTTAAAGGCCAGCAACTATGGCTATTTTCTGCATTGAGTGCCGGAAGCCGGAAATTTGCCTGGCGACCAGAAGGCGGAGATTTTAGCCATGAAAGACGTACCCATAACAAGTTATTTATAGCGGCAACAGAAGCTCCAATTTATTTTAATCTTGGCGTATCGTCAAAATTCAATTTTGCCAACAAGTTTTTCTTTGGTCCAAAAATAGGTTACGAAATGGAATTGATGAAAGGAGACGGGAAAGCTTTTGGCGGCGGACTTCCGGAATTGGTTCAGGCTTCATACGCCGTTAATAAACCTCATGCAGATATACAAGCCATTATGGGTCAATATGCAGATAAACAAAAAGCTTCTCTCAATCGATTTTTTATTGAACTAAGAGTAGGTATGAAATTAGGAAACGAGAAGTAGAGTTAAATAACAGTCAGTAAAATCATCTTCATCAAAAAATAAATCATGAAAAAACATCTGTCTCTATTAATATTATTCATTAGCGCTATCATATTAAACAGTTCCTGCAAAAAGGACGAAGCAACAAAAGACAGGGAACTGCTTACTTCCGGCAAATGGTTTTATGATTACATTGTAAATTTCAGAGCTGGAAGCAGTATCAACAGCTGTTTCAACAACACACATTATATAGAGTTTAAAGCCGACGGCACAGTATCTATGGTTATATTTGATAAAGGATACGATCAAACCCTAGTTGAAGGTACATACGCTCTGAACGAAGATGGCAAAACCTTTACCCTAAACGCAGACAACAGACAGTGGACAGGCACCATACACCTGATAAAAGACAACTATCTACGAATGACAATGACGCTGGCTCCTGACAACTTCTATTCTTATGAATTAACACTGGCACATAAGAAAGCTAATCCGAATTGTCAGCCACCAAAGTAACCAAGACCGTTAATTAATAATAAACTCAACATGAGAATACATCTTATTCTATTTTGGATGTTGCTAACCACTTTTGCCGTTTCCTGTAAAAAAGAGAAACAACAAAGTGGTTACATGAACGCTTCCGTAAACGGAAAAACCTACAAATCAATACAAGTAAATGCCTACTTCCCTGCCAGTAGTAATAAGGGGATATTAAGTCTTAAAAGTAGTGCAGACGGAGAAAGAACCATCTCTTTAATTATCAATAATTACAAAGGTACGGGAACCTACTATTTTAAATCTGGTGATATTATTGGACAACGGGCTTTATGTACTTATAGCTATACCAATGATAATAGAGCATCCATTGTACACACCACCGAAGATGCTAATGATAACGGCTATATTACCGTCACCAAAGAAGAGGGGAGCATAGTAGAAGGTACTTTCCAGTTCAAGGCATTATACTCTCCTCATCCAGATAAAAAAGAATATGTAAAAGTAACTAGCGGAAGCTTTTCTATGCATTTTTAACCTACATGGTTCTAAAACGTAAAACCAGGATATATACAATGTGAATCAGAAAACAGAACCTCTTCCCTACATCTACTCCAACAAAAGGACTTTTATACTTTATCTGGTAACGCTGATTACGGTTGCTTTATCCGTATTTGTTTTTTACATGATATTCTCGGATCTGGATGATTTTTATAAAGAATATAGCTCTACATTTTCAGGAACACTCTGGTTAATATTTATGCTTATTATGGGTAATGTTATGTTTTGCTGTATACTTTGGCTAAGCGGAAAATACGTCCTAAAAATAGAAAATGCAGAGAAAGGGTTTATCTATATAACAACATGGTCTGTACTGGGGGTTAATAAAATCAGCAAGCACCCTGTCACTATATTGAAAGCGATGAAATACCATCAAGGATATACTAAAATACCTGGCACCCCTGCTGCAAATGCTCCGTGGTTTCAAATCAAAACCATAAAAGGAAAAATCTTAGTAATTGATGCACAGGGAAATTTTGTCCCAAAATGGGCTAACAAGCTCTAAATAGAAAATCAGTATCTCATTAATTCCTCAATTAAAATTTGGCTTCATATTGCATTTTTCCCTATTTTTGTCCAAATCAAAGAACTGATGCAGAATTTAACCCTTCTTGATGGTCAAAAATTTCAAATCACGATACAACGTCTTTGCCATCAGTTAATAGAAAACCATAACGACTTCTCTAATTCGGTAATCATTGGTATACAACCTAGAGGGATTGCTTTATCTCAAAGAATAGCAGAAGAACTTAAAAAGATTATGCCTAAGGCAGAAATCAATCATGGTAACCTGGATATCACTTTTTACCGTGACGATTTCCGCAGAGGCGATTCTCCCCTACTCCCCAACAGCACACAAATCGATTTTATTATCGAAGGTAAAAAGGTCATTTTAATTGATGATGTGCTTTGGACAGGCAGAACTATCAGAGCAGCTATGGATGCCATGCTAGCTTTTGGAAGACCCGAAAAAGTAGAATTACTGGTTTTAGTAGACAGAAGATACTCCAGACAATTACCTATAGAGCCAGACTATATTGGAATAAAGGTAGATGCCATATCTTCCCAAAAAGTAGTGGTAAGCTGGGAAGAATTAGATACAGAAGATAAAGTAGTTTTGATTTCAGACAATAAAAAATAACAATGCCAGAGTTAGCACAACGTTTAAGCACAAGACATCTTTTAGGAATTAAAGATCTAAACAAAAAAGATATTGAGCTGATTTTAGAAACTGCTGATACTTTTAAAGACGTTATTAACAGACCCATAAAAAAAGTTCCGTCTTTACGTGACATTACCATCGCAAATATCTTTTTTGAGAACTCGACCAGAACCAAACTTTCATTTGAACTGGCACAAAAAAGACTATCTGCAGATATCATCAACTTTGCCGCATCCAGCTCTTCGGTAAGCAAAGGAGAAACTCTTATAGATACGGTAAACAATATCCTTTCCATGAAAGTGGATATGGTGGTCATGAGACATCCTTATCCTGGAGCTGGTGTATTTCTGAGCAAGCATATTAATGCACAGATTGTGAATGCCGGAGATGGCGCTCACGAGCACCCTACCCAGGCACTTTTAGATGCATTTTCTATTCGAGAAAAATATGGTGAGGTTGCCGGAAAAAAAATTGTTATTGTTGGAGATATCCTACATTCCAGAGTAGCACTGTCTAATATTCTTTGCCTTCAGAAATTAGGCGCAGAAGTTAGAGTATGTGGCCCAACAACTCTAATTCCTAAGTATATTGATAGCTTAGGTGTAAAAGTTGAACATGATTTAAGAAAAGCATTAAACTGGTGCGATGTAGCCAACATGCTTCGTATACAGCTAGAGAGACAGGATATCAAATATTTCCCCTCACTAAGAGAATACTCTATGATGTACGGCCTGAATAAAGAAATATTGGATTCTCTGGATAAAGAGATTACCATTATGCACCCGGGACCAATAAACCGTGGTGTTGAGATAAGTAGCGATGTTGCCGACAGCAAACAATCCATTATATTAAATCAGGTTGAAAATGGCGTGGCGGTGAGAATGGCTGTTCTGTATTTATTAGCGAGTCAGAAAGATTAAGTTATTAATTCCTCAAAGTCTCAAGAGAATATAAATATATTCTATATAGCAACTAAAAAAGTATAATATAAAACTGCAACAAAGTTAGTCTGGATTTTATTCAATTAGCTTATTTTAACAAAAGGACAGTACATAGATAAGAGCATAAATTTAAATGCTACATAGTCTTTAGAAGTTTAATTCTGAAGGTTCAGACAGCATATAAACTCACCAAGTTAAAGTTATTTACTTAAATTAGTGTGGCAGGTTCTTTTATACAACTAATAAAATCCAAACCTGTAAAACATTAGCGGTAAACAAATCAGAATGATAACTTAACAAAAAGTGAACGAAATAATAGAACTCTCGAATCGAAAAATTACACTCGAAAGAAATGATTTTTTAAAAGTTAAGGGAAGTATTGATAGCAATCTTTATTTTGTTGAAAGCGGGAGTTTGAAAATTTTTATTCTCGATGATTACAATGAGCAAATTGTTCGTTTGGCCTACAAAAGCAATTTAATTGCTTCTTTAGATTCATTTCTCAAGAATCAACCTTCAGATTTTTATATTCAGGCCATAAAAAAAACTGTATTAAAAGTTATTACTAAACATCAGATTGAAGATTTTCTAAAAAACAATTCTGACAATACTTTGTGGAATAAAATTTTGGAAGATTTAGTTTTACAACAACTCGAAAGAGAAATTGATCTTTTAACGAGCTCTCCTAAAGAACGCTACCAAAGAGTTCTGAAGAGAAGTCCTCAGCTTTTTCAAGAAATCCCCAACAGATACATTGCAAATTATTTGAGAATGAGCCCCGAAACCTTATCACGATTGAAAAGTCTTGATTTAAATCAAGGTTTATAATCTTGAAAACACCAAACTTTGTACAAAGTTTTTAAAAATGAAATCGGAGCAATTAATTCAGTCTTTAATAGGACAAACCAAAAAGATTATCAACAAAGCAAGTTCATTGAAAGATGAAAATCCAGCGAACCTAAAATGGAGACCAGAACCTAATTCTTGGAATATCCTAGAATGTTTAGAACATTTGAATCTATATGGAAAATTCTACCTTCATGAAATTGAAAAGTCAATACTAAATGCAAAAAAGCAAAGTACCCCTGACTTTAAAAGTGGTTTTTTAGGAAATTATTTTGCAAATAGTATGCTTCCTAAAGAACAACTTAATAAAATGAAAACATTTAAAAACAAAAATCCGCTGAACTCAAATTTAAATAAACAACAAGTTCTAAATGAATTCACCAATCAACAACAACAGCTCCTTAACTTGTTAAACCAATCGCAAGATGTTGATTTAAACAATACCAAAGTAAGAACTACTCTTTCAAACTTTATAAAGCTAAAACTTGGAGATATTTTTCAGTTTCTTATCAACCATAATCTAAGACATTTAAAACAAATTGAAAGAATAGAACAACAACTCAAAAATATCTAACAGACAATCATCATTCAATCTCTATTCCTCTTTGTAAAGGAGGTTTTGCTTTTTTATTTGTAAAGTGATATTTTTCGTTAACCTCCAAGGGAGTGTAACGCGAACTGTGTCATTCCAAAATTAACGCCTCTCAAAATCCTCTATTTTCCTGAAGGATTCTTTCACCAAATTTAATAAATAGTTGTGAGAAT